>JBKCLM010000055.1:0-29423 GCA_046300655.1 Chloroflexota bacterium
CGGAACGGCAACGTACCAAATGGGAGTACGGTGAACAACATGACAATTGTGCCGAGCATGACGCGATTACTGCCAAGGGCATAATACGCCACCACCATCACAACCATCAGCACAAACGGTACCCAAAAATAGGTGTATACCAGCAGCGCGGCACCCAACACGCTGACGAGCAACCCAGTGACGGTTGCCCATGCCATGCGTCGTTGTTGCTCGTTTATTGCATCAAAAAAAGGTACGTTCATGGCTATTGCTGATACAGGAAGAGTGGATCCCGAAACACCGTCCGCGAGATCGATTCATTGACGGCTCGGGCAAATTCGTCGGGACGCCCACAAATCGCCGGATCAAGGAATCCGGCTTGGTAGAGTTGGTTGATTTGCGGTTGTGCTGCCTTGCTCCGTAGTTCCGCTAACGTCACGACTACCCACGACCAGAGCTCATGATTGCTGGGGGCCATTTGTGACGGTTGCGGCAAGACGTCGCGCAATACCTTGGTGACTGTTCGTGTTGTCAGTGGATGAATGTTCGCGATGCTCCCAAGTGTGGTGCTGGCCACAATTCGTGACGATTGTGGTGCCTGTTGATCATGCAGCACCGTAGCCAACATATCGATAGCGTGTCCACCAAATGCGGGAACGGTGTAATCGAGATATTCATACAGCATGCTCAGATTGTCATCCGGCCGACGCAAAATATCACCCATGATGGTGACGGTGTGCGTATCCTGCCAGCTACTCAAAAAAATCAGTGCGTGACAGCGCGCGTATTCTTTGTGTTCGTCAGCCGTTGGCAAAAGCGGTTGTGCCAACAACATATGCAAATGAGGGGTAATCTCACGTTTGCGTAATTGAACGGCATCAATTAACGTACGTGAAACGGTATTCCCCGCCAAGGTAATATGGTGAATCAGTTGTTCGGCCGAAACGGCAGTAAATGACGATTGCACGTGTGCTCACCACACCCCATCACGAATCAGGACGAATGCCTGAGTATTGTACCATTCTCTGCTTGGGATTGTGCTAGAGGCATGTATCAGAGGCCATGCTAAAGTGGTATAGTTGATGTGGTATGGTCAATTACAATCGTAAGGAGTCAAACAATGACCCGCGTACTCGTATGGAATGAGTTTCGTCACGAAAAGAAGTCTGATCACCCTGCAGCCACCCTCTACCCCAAAGGTATTCACGGTGCTATTGCCGAGGGCCTGATTGAAAACGACAAAAACTTGGTGGTCAAAACTGCTACACTTGATGAGCCCGAGCATGGCTTGACCGAAGCCGTACTCAACGAGACCGATGTCCTGATTTGGTGGGGCCATATGGCGCATCATGAGGTCCAGGATGAGGTTGTCGCCCGCGTCAAAAAGCACGTCGTCGAGCGCGGTATGGGTCTGGTTGTCCTCCACTCAGGCCACTTCTCAAAGATCTTCAAGTCACTCATGGGGACCACCTGTGACCTCAAGTGGCGTGAGTCAGACGACATTGAGCGCGTGTGGGTGATTGAGCCAAGCCACCCGATTGCAGCCGGTGTGCCACAGCACTTCGAGTTGCCCGAGGAGATGTACGGCGAGCGCTTCGATATCCCTGCTCCCGACAATTTGGTCATGGTCAGCTGGTTCACCGGTGGTGAGGTCTTCCGTAGCGGTTGTTGCTACCACCGTGGTAACGGCAAGGTCTTCTACTTCCGCCCAGGTCATGAGAGCTACCCAACCTACTTCGACAAGAATGTCCGCCTGGTTATCGCCAACGGTGTGCGCTGGGCTGCGCCGAATGGTCTTGTGCGCCCAACCTATGGTAACCATAAGGCACTTGAGAGTAAGTAAATTCAATTAGACGAAACCGCACCGCAACCATGGTTGCGGTGCGGTTCTTGTCATATTATTAGGTGTTTTGTATGGTACGAGCCGAAATCCATTTGCCGCGCAGTCTGCGCGATTCGTTGCGTCGCGGGCACCCGTGGGTCTATCGTAATCATCTCGATGAACAACCTGCATTAGCCGACGGAACTGAGGTCGTTGTCAAATGCGCCGGCTGGCGTGGTATTGGGCTATGGGATAGTCAAGGGGCAATTGCCATCCGCATCTATACCAGTGGCGCACGTATCGATGATCAGTTGATTCAGCAACGTGTCCACGCGGCTTGGCTCAATCGTGCCTTGTTGCGCAATCAAGGGGTCACCGCCTATCGTTGGCTGTTCGGTGAGGGCGATGGTTTGCCCGGTATCACCGTCGACTTGTACGGCACGGTGGCTGTCATCCAGAGTTATGGCAGTGGCCCTGCCACCTTGGTGCCACGCGTGATTACCGCGCTCGTGGCCTGTAATCCTGCACTCCAGGCGGTACTGGGGAGCAAAAGTCGCGACGATGATGCGCCCAAAGAACAACGCCGCGCCTTGTTGTGGGGCACCTTGCCGGCCGGCGACTTAGTCGTCCAGGAACATGCCGGTTTGCGGTTTGTGGTTGATCCACAGGTCGGCCAAAAGACCGGTCTCTTTTTGGACCACCGCGAAAACCGTCATACCCTGATGCACTATGTGCAGGGGTTGAGTGTGCTCAATTGTTTTTCGTATACTGGTGCGTTTTCGTTATATGCCCTCAAAGGCGGTGCCCGTAAAGTTGTCAGCGTCGATGTTGGCCAAGGCCTTGCTGAGTCCGCCGATTATAATATCGCACTGAATAATCTGCCGTCGGATCGCCATCAGTTTGTCACCCAAGATTGTTTTGAGTTGCTCCACAAAATGACCACCGATGGGCGCAAATACGACTGTATCATCCTCGATCCACCGAGTTTTGCGCGGACACGTCAGCAACGCGAGAGTGCCATTCAGGCCTACACGCGCCTCAATGTGATGGCGATGAAGTGCTTGACGCCACACGGGTTACTGGTCACTGCAAGTTGTACGAGTCAAGTGAGCCCCGAGGAGTTCCGTGCCATGGTGGCTGCGTCAGCCATTGAGGCCAATAAAAGTGTGCAAATACTTGGTGAGTTTGGTCATGCGAGTGACCACCCAGTCCCTCTCCACTTCCCCGAGGGGCGGTATCTCAAATGCCTGATTACACGGGTCAGCGATGTGTGGTGATGCATAAAAACACCGGGGCGTTGCAACTTGCAACACCCCGGTGAGTTGGTGAGATGCTATTCGCCAGCCTCAAGCTCGTATGCGGTACTCAACTGCACGTTGTTGACGGCATAACGATACGTGGCATACAAAGAACCAAGTAGTACGGTGATTGCCCCAAGTGCGGCCCCAATAGTAAGTACTCGACGCATGATTAACCTCCTCATGCTGAATTATTCAACCACTCACTAGACGCCATCATGTGCGTCAAAGTTGCATGTGTTGCGTTATGCTCATCAAATACTCATTGTGCATCATTCGGTGGCGTAATTCTGCAGAATCGCATAGATAATCCACGTTGTGAGTGGAGCTGTTACCAACATCGCCAATACAAACGGATCATCGGCCATGACGATCAGTGGTGCTGGGGTGGCGGTTACAAATCCCGTGGCGCTGACACCCGCAAATACCACAAACATCCAGCGCCATACCCAGCGACGCGACCATGTACGTTCGAAGTTGGCCTGCCCCGACCAGGTAATCACACTTAACCCCTCGCATAACAACAGCACAAGTGCAACAAAGAGGTTGAATCCTGAGACGAGGCTCAACTGCACACACCAGCCAATTCCCAGCATAATCACATCGCGGAGCAACGGCGGCTTTGTGCCAAGAAGGGTATGCAACTCGCCACGTAATACCCGTTCCTCGGCCATCGACCACCAGGCCAGTGGGAGTGCGAGACCTGCCAAGGCAACCATGCTATCTGTTGTAATGTTCCAATTGAGATCGATGAGGAGCAGAAACCAACGGAAGATGACCAGGGTGATGCCACAGAATACGATGCCCTCGATGATTGATTTGCCGATGATGGCCCAGTTGCGTTTTGGTGATGGGGTGCGACAGACGAGCCATATCAACCCACTCGCGAGACTCAGCTGCAGGGCTGTCCATAATGTTGGCTGGAACGGCATATCGGCAGGCATTAATTGCCCAATTTGTGTTTGGCTGATGATAAACGTGCTGAGTATTGTCGCGATTGGGAGGCCGAAGATGACCATCAACCAACGGTGCCAACCTATGAATCTGTGCATGACGTACTCCTCCGTACGTAATTGTACGGTATGATGACTATACACCACCTATGTATCAGAAAGATTGCGTGATGTCTCGCATTATTGTTGCAGGACATTTGTGTCTCGATCTTATCCCGACCGTACACATGATTCCATTGGCAGATTTTGCTAATGCCGGTCAGTTACACGAGGTCGGCCCGATGACAATTGCGCTCGGCGGCGCAGTCGCCAATACCGGGTTGGCGTTACACGTGCTCGGGGCTGATGTCGGATTGGTCGGGTTGTGTGGCAAAGATATGATAGGCGATTTGGTCATTGATCAGATTGCACAGTATGGTGCGATGTTGGTTGATTGTGTTCATCGTACTGATCAGGTTGCCACCTCGTATTCGATTGTGGTGACGCCCGGTGGCCAAGACCGCTCGTTCTTTTATTTTCCGGGCACGACCGCCGCCCTCACTCAGCAGCACATTACCTCTCACCTGCAGGGTGCAGGGTGGCTTCATATTGGTTATCCACCGCTCCTAAAAGCACTGATGGCGCATGCTGCACAACCGCTCATTGCCACACTCAGTGCGGCGCATGCCCACACCATGACGACCAGCATCGATATGGTTGTGCCCGATCCAAACGCCACATCGGGTGCGTACGATTGGCCTCGATTGCTGCCGATGATCTTGGCATATGTTGATGTATTCGTGCCTAGCGCTGCCGAGATTTGTGCCATGCTCCGTCCGGCCGATTATGTGCGCTGGGGCCATGCCTGTGATACGCATATTGATGCGGCATACGCTCATCAACTGTGTGGTGAATTACTCGAGATGGGCGTGGCTGTTGCTGGTATTAAGTTGGGCGCCTATGGGTTGTATCTGCGTACGGCAGATGCACAACGCCTACGTCATGCACAATTATCTCCGGCGATTGCCGATCAAGACGTGTGGTGCCCAAGTTACTCGGTCGTGGTGAAGGGGACGGTTGGTGCTGGCGATGCCTGTTATGCGGGTCTGATGGTCGCTCTGATGGCCGACCAATCATTGTCGACGGTAGCGCAACTCGGGTGTGCAGTGGCTGCTTGTTGTGTCGAGGAGGTGGACGCCGTGCGTGGCATCCAGTCGCTGGTTGCCACGCGTCGACGCTTTGGGATTGACTGGCGCTAGTGGCTAGTCTGCCAAGATGATGCGCAACCCGCCAATCAACGCTGCTGGGATGGTATTGACGAAGATGCCGAGTTTCTTGGCCTCTTTCTCCGGCAATATCAACGCCACAATCGCTTGTACGATTTGGGTCTCGCTGTAGCCGGTAATTTGCGCACAGGCATCAATCTGTTCTTGACTAAAGCCCACCAGTATCAATGATGCCAACGTCAGTTTGGTGATGTCGTTTTTGTGCTTAGCTAGCTCAGTGCGTAATGCTGGTGCATATACGCTAAAGTCGGATACCACAAAATTATCTATGGGCTCATGCATAATCGGGCTAGATGAACGTGCACTCGATGGCGATCCAATCAATCCTGAGGACTGTGACGGCGCGATCCCCATACGCGATCGTGGTGCTGGCATGTTTCGTAACACCATATGACGTGTATTGGGGTCTAATACTGGTGAATTATGGAATACATAGGTCTCCGACTCGGCAACATGCGAGTCATAAGCCATCTGTTGGGCAATCTTGATACGCAGTTGCTCACCCGTAATTTTTTCGTCGCTGGTGTGGACGGCGACCGCCACAAAGACGGTGCTATCACTCATGAGTCCATGAGTTTTCGACCACTCCGTCTGATAATTACCGGCCAAGTCATGAAGGTGTTGGGCTGCAATCATTCGTACCACGTCGTGACGCATTGATTCATCAACCGTCACCTGCTCAAGTGGCGTATGCGTGCCATCTTCGTGCCAGATAGGTTGGACATGGCGGTCAGTCACTGTCCACACAATCCCCTGCTCACCGGTGTAGCGCACGTGCTTGCCACTCTTCCAGGCAATAACGGCATCGCCGAAGTCGAGTTTGGTATCGGCCTTGTGGGTGAAGCGGATTTTGTTGACTGTGCGCTCCATGGCGTCATCAATGCGTTCGCGTGGCGTGACTGTCTCACAGAATCCACCGGTGATCTCGGCCAATGATTTGAGCTCGCCTTCAGCCGGCGCATGACTAATCACGAGGGGGAACACGCGGTGTGCTTGTTGACGCGCCAGCGTGGCTACCTGGCTGACCCCGTAGGCGTCGCCATCCGTCAATACAACCACCACACAATCTTGGTTGTTGGTAGGCATCTGCAGGACATATTGGAGCGCATCTGCAATTTCGGTACCGCCGAGATCTGCTTTGATCGTGTTGACCCATGCGTTCATTTGGCGCCGAATGACAGGCCCGACCTTCATCAACCCGGGGGTAACGTCAACCACACTGCTGCCAAAGCGCGTGACGGCGATTGAATCGCCATCCTGCAACATCCCGAGTAACCGCATCACCGCCTCTTGTGCTTGGCGAATCGAACTGCCCCCCATTGATCCTGAACAATCCACCAATAACTTGATGTGCATTGGTTCATGATTCACCGTTTGAGGTTGTGTGATATGGGTGTAATTGGCATACCAGTGCTGACCGGCGTGTGGTGTGGACAAACTCACCAACGCGTTGCCATACTCGTTGATGTGTACCACCACGTCACGATCCATGCTCGCCCCGTTGATGGCCACATGACATACGCCATCACGCGTCGTGATATTGGCGATATGACTGACCACATCGATACGCGACTTTGCAATGCCATGAAGGCGTAGCAACGCACTAAATGGATACGTGACTGCCAAATCGGTGACGGGCGCTTGATCTGGCCGAATGCCTGAATCGGTCGGATTGCCGTACTGCGGTGCAATTGTGGTGGGGATGCCAACCCGTACACGCCCATCATGGGGCATGACAAATTGCCCAAAGCGATAGGCAACTTTGACCTCTTCGCCACCAGGCAAATTGCCCAACTTCAGTTCATAATATTCGCCCGATCGTTCAATCATGATGGCCGTGTCACCATGAGTAATGGACTTGTTGTAGCGTCGTTTTCCTTCGTATTTGGGCAGTACCTGACTTTTGAACTCCTTGCCACGAATGTGAATGGTGACGTCAAGGAGTGTGGCATCGTGCGGTAGTGGGAAGGTGTAGTTTACCTCCAGCGCCTGATCAATCGGGTTCAGAAAGACTTGGGTGACCGTCATGATGCTCAACAGCCCGACATAGTCCCCCTCGACGCGGACGCTCCGCAATGGGATGATTTGACCATTTGTGGCGACAAATGTTGCGTGTGTTGATGAATCCAATTTCATTCTCCTTTGTTTTTCAACACTTTTATCATGAAGTAATTTACATGACTACGTACTATTGTAACACAACGTCTGCATGGTGTAAATACGACACACATGCAGACGTTGAAATTTACGATAAATATTGCAATGAAAGACTACGCCATGATGCGTTGCCAGAGTGCCTCGGCAATCAATGCCACCAAAAAGAGCAACCCGAAGGTGCGCGTATGCACGAATGCATAGGGTGAATACCACAACGGCCATACATCCTTGGGGTAGTCGGCAGGCGGCTCATGCGGTCGTGGTTTGGTGAAGATCATCATCGCCGTGACTGCTGCCGGTATTGCCAAACCGACAATCGCCATCCACCCCGAGACGATGCCGGTCAGCATTAAGGCGACAACAATGGCATACTCGGCCACGAACAACCCAATTGCCACGTAGCGAGCACCTGGATCACCGAGAATCACCGGTAGTGTATAAATCTTGCTGGCCTTGTCCGACGGCATTTTGTCGATGTGCTTGCCAAACAAAACGGTGGTGGCTGCGAGCGTCTGCGGTAAACTAATCAGGACGGCATTCCATGACCACTGCCCAGTAATCACGTAGTAGCCACCACCGACCATCAGTGGCCCCCATACCAGTAGTACCGCAACCTCGCCCATGCCGATGTACTTGAGTGGCCATGTGTAGAAGATGACGAATCCAGCGCCTGCTAAGAGCAAATAAAAAGCCAACTCACCGCGCAACCAGACCAAATACGCACCCGGAATTAATGCAAGCAAACCCGTGATGGCCGCATATAGGAGCAACCCGCGCTGATTGAGTAACCCGTGCACCAATGGTTGTGGACCGTATTGGGCGCGAAAGTAGTTGTTGTGATCGACACCAGTACGATAGTCAATTAAGTCGTTGAGTAAGTTGTTGGTGGCGTGGGCCATCGTCAGTCCCACAAACAAACAGAGCCATAACACCCAGTCGAACATGCCGTCCCGCCAGGCCCACAATCCGGCGATGGTTGCCGATGTGCCGGTCATGACAAGTACGGCGGCCCGCGATGCGATGAGCCAACGTGAGATGATGTCGAGTGATTGCCATTCCTCGGGGCTGAGTCGAGGAATCGTGCGTAGTGCTTTGCCCCACATTGCCAACATGTGCGCCTCCTTATGTACGTGGTATCCGGATGCGCCAATCATATCACAGTGTGTAAAACATGAAATCTTGTGTGTGGTGGTTAGTCACAATTTGGCTGTTTGAGGATATCACAACGGGAGATTTCGTCGCCGAGGGTTATCGCAAGAAGTACGACGAGGCTACACAATACTATCCCACCAATGATGCGGACATATGCCCATGTTGTAGGCTGGCGAAACGGCCAGATGAGCGAGAGTGCCCCTATGCCACACCAGAGCAGACTTGCGCCTAATGCGAGGAGTTCGATACCACTTGTGTGCCCAGATGGACGGAGCCAATTGAGCATTGGTTGGAGTTGCTGACTGACTATGGTATTGAGTACCAAAAACGGCAACACGCTGATAATTGTGATGCGGCCGAGGCGTTGAAGTTCGTGCATTGTGCGCTCCATCGTGTGTCCTCATGATTATCCCATACCACAAGGGGACACATAATGGTACAATTTATTTTGTGATGATTTGCACAAAGGTGCGACAATGCAAAAGCGTTATTGGCGACTCTATTTCAGTTTATTGGGGATTGTAACCCATATATTTTTCTTTGACATAGTGGCGGGGCGATTTTTTGCGGGGAGCGCGGTGCGGCGCTGGATTCGCTTGGCCCAAGGGTTCCGGCTGTTAGCGATTGACTTAGGCGGAGTGCCCATCAAGTTGGGGCAGTTTTTGAGTGTGCGGGTGGACGTGTTACCGAGCGCGGTCACGGCAGCGTTGGCGGATTTGCGCGATCATGTGCCGCCCGTACCTTTTGCACAAATCGAGCCAATCCTGACCGAGGCCTGGCAAGTGCCGTACGCCGAACGGCTACAATCGCTTGAGACGACACCGGTGGCGGCTGCGTCATTGGGGCAGGTCTACAAAGGGGTGCGTCACGACGGCCGGGTGGTGGCTGTCAAAGTGTTGCGTCCAAATATCCACCAAATCATCGAGACCGATTTGGCGGCGGTGCAAGCTATCGTTCGTCTGATCAAGGATTACCCGCTGATTCGTCGTCGTGCCGATTTGCAACGTTTGTTTGATGAGTTTGCCGTCGTGTTGCGTCAAGAGCTCGATTACCGGCAAGAGGCGCAGAACAATCAGCGACTCAGTCAGGTGCTTCGCAACGATTCACGGGTGAAGTTGCCGGTCATTCATCCCGATTTGAGCACTGCCCAAGTCTTGGTGATGGATTGGATTGAGGGGATTGCGCCTGACCAACGAGCTGCGCTTGACGCGGCTGGTGTCGATCGTCCTGCGCTGGCCAAGGCCCTGCTTGAGATCTTTTTTGTGCAGTGTTTTGAGTTTGGTACGTTTCATGCTGATCCGCACCCCGGTAACATGTTAATTGAGCCAATTGGCGAGGGGCGGTGGGTATTGCATCTGCTTGATTTGGGAGCAGTGGCGTATGTGCCGGCGTCATTATTGGCGAATTTGCGCACTGGTGTAGTGGCGCTAGTGGGCAACGATATCCCCGGGATTATGACCGAACTCGATGCACTCGATATGATTTTGCCAGATGCAGATCGTGACGAGATTCAACGGGTGCTTCGTCAGGTTTTATCTGAGGTGAGTAGTCGTTCAATGAGCGATATGCGTAACATTGATTTTGTCGGATTGGCCAGTGATTCGCGTGAGCTCTTGGTATCACTGCCCTTTCAAATTCCGCAAAACGTGATTTATCTGGGGCGGGCCTTGAGTCTGCTGAGCGGTGTGGTGGCGATGATTGATCCATCGATTAACGTGGTCGAGACGGCTCGGCCGTTAGCGAGGCGTTGGACTACGCAAAATCAACAATCGTTGCTTGATGATGTGGTACGGATTGGGCGGTTACTTGTCGGTTTGCCAACGCGCCTTGACCGGATTATCGGTCAAATTGAGCAAGGCAGTGTGGGCATGCAAGCTCCTCAGCTCGAACGACAATTACGCCGACTTGAGGTGGCACAACAACGGCGTGACTGGTTGCTTGTTGGTCTGTTGGTTGCGTTGATTGTGAGCATATGGGTTCGCTAGTGTGGGTATCCGTTGACACTGTACACATTGGCGTTTAAGATGAAAACAGCGATATTGCCGTTGAAAGGGTTGTTGTGAAGCGTTTTCGTGTGTGGATTGGCGTTATTATCAGCGTTGCCTGTCTCTATATTGCCTTTCAGGGCCTGCATTTTGGTGATTTTTGGCAGGTCGTACAATCGGTTAATTATTGGTGGATTATCCCTGCAGTTGCCGTATACACACTGGCAGTGGTCATCCGGACGTGGCGTTGGCAATCAATGCTCCGACACATGGTTGATGTGCCTTTTCGGCGTTTGTGGCCGGTAGTCGTGATTGGCTACATGGGGAACAACGTCTATCCCGCGCGTGCTGGCGAGGTATTGCGCTCGTACGTATTGCGCCGTCGTGAAGGCATCTCGATGAGCGCCTCATTGGCGACGGTCGTGCTCGAGCGGTTGTTTGACGGTCTGATTATGTTGTTGTTCGTCTTTGTGACGTTGCCGTTTGCGCCACTTCCACCGCTCTATAACAAAATTGTGACCATATTCAGCATCGTATTTGGCTTGGCACTCGTCTTCTTTTTAGTGTTGGCGTCACGTCCGGCGATGCTGATGAACGTATGGAACTGGGCAGCCCAACGGATTTTGCCGGCACGCATTGCTAGCAAAGGCGAGGATATTGTCACCAAGTTTGTCAGCGGACTGCAATCGCTCAAAAGCCCGCGCGAGATGGTGATTATTTTTGCATCATCGGCGTTGATTTGGTTGACCGAAACCGGCAAGTATTGGGTGATTATGCAGGGATTCCCGTTCCACGTTGATTTTACGGTGTTAATGTTGATGACTGCTGTGGTCAATCTGGCGACGACGGTCCCGTCGACCCCTGGATATGCTGGGACGTTCGATGTCCCTGGCATTTTAATTTTGCAGAGTTATGGGGTACCCCAAGCAATTGCCACCGGCTATACGCTCGTGTTGCATGTGGCGCTCTGGTTGCCGATAACGTTGCTCGGCGCATGGTACATGGTACGTGAACACATGGGCTGGGATGATTTCGATCGCGCTGTAGCAGCCCGTCAAGGAGAATCATAATCATGCATATTTTGATTGTCGGTGCCGGTTTTGCTGGTCTGACGGCCGCCCGTGCTCTCATCAAAGCCGGCCATCAGGTGACAATTTGCGAGGCTGCGCCACAGGCTGGTGGTTTGGCGTCGGGCTTCAAAGGGAGTGACACATGGGAGTGGCCACTTGAACGCTTCTATCACCACTTGTTTGAGACCGATGCCGATATCCGTGGTTTGATTGATGAGATCGGGCAGAGTCACAAGCTCTATTTTGAGGCACCGCGCACCGTACAGTGGTGGCGCGATCGCACCTGGGCCGTGGATAGCCCCGTCAAGGTCTTACAACTCCCCTTGATGCCGTTCCTTGATCGTGTGCGTTTTGGCTTTGCGATTGCCTGGCTCAAGTACCTCGTGCGCAACTGGCGGCCACTTGAGCGCGAGACGGCCATGCAGTGGTGCCAGCGTGTGATGGGGAATCATGCGTATCGCTCAATGATTGAGCCGTTGTTGCGCGGTAAGTTTGGCCCGTACGCTGAGCAAGTCAATATGGCGTGGTTGTGGTCACGATTTAAGGCGCGCAGTTTTAAGTTGGGCTACTATCACGGCGGTTTTCAAGCGTTGGCCGATGATTTAGTGACTGATTTAAAAGCCAAAGGCGCCAAGTTTCATTTTGGTCGGCCGCTTAATTCATTGACGTACGACGGCAACAATTGGTTTGCCACGGCGGTCAATGGCGAGTTGATTGCCTGTGATCGTATCTTGGTGACGAGTGGTCCCGAGATGCTCAAGCGCATGGTGCCCGCTTTGCCACCGACATACACTGCCGGGTTGACCAAGCTCAATTCACTCGGTGCCATGGTGATTACGATGGCGTTGCGTCAGCCATTGACTGCGGGCGATTACTGGATTAACACGCCCAAACCAGAGTTCCCCATGTTGGCAATGGTCGAGCATACGCACTTTGTTGATAGCAAACGCTATGGTGGCGATCATATTATTTATTGTGGCGATTATGTGCCGGTTGATCACGAGTACATGACGATGGATCGCGATGCGATTATTGCCCGCTTTATACCGGCCATGCAACGGATTAACCCGGCATTTGATGCGAGTTGGATTCGTGATGCGTGGGTGCATCGTGAGCGCTATGCGCAACCAGTGGCACCAGTCAACCACAGCCAAAACATCCCTCCCATCAAAACGCCGCTGGCAGGGTTGTACTGGGCGAGCATGAGTCATGTGTATCCATGGGATCGTGGGACGAACTTTGCGGTCGAGGTCGGCAAGCAGGCGGCTCAGACGATTTTGGCGGATACCAAACCGGTTAAATAATCATGACGACACCGCGGAGTGGTATGCCACTCCGCGGTTTTTTGTCGGCGTGTATGTGAATATCCCGTATAATTGCGGTAATTCAATCGATGAGTCAACCTGAGAGGAGTCAACGATGACTGAGCGCTTTTTGTTAACCGGGGCCTTGGGGTGTATTGGCTCGTGGGTGGCCTATAATTTGGTCAAAGAAGGCAAACCACCGGTCATTCTCGATATCGGTGGCGAGCCCAAACGTCTCAAACAATTGATGAATGATGCCGAATTGGCCCAAATCACCTTCGTCAATGGCGATGTAACCGATTTGGCCACGGTTGAGCGTACACTTGATGACCATGGTATCACCAACATCATCCATCTTGCTGCACTACAAGTGCCATTCTGTCGGGCGAACCCACCGCTTGGTGCGCATGTGAATGTGGTGGGCACTGTCAATATGTTTGAGGCGGCCAATCGGCGCAAAGACCGTATCAACAAAATCGTCTATGCATCGTCGGTGGCTGTGTATGATGCTGCCGACGGCGATGCAAGTGGCAATGTGAGTCACGGCATGGTTGGGCACCCTACGACGTTGTATGGCGTCTACAAGCAGGCCAACGAGGGTACTGCACGGGTCTACTGGCACGAACAGAAGTTCCCCAGTATTGGCTTGCGCCCGTACATTGTGTACGGCACCGGGCGCGATCAAGGAATGACCTCGACGCCCACTAAGGCTATGTTTGCCGCCGCCGTTGATCAGCCGTTTCATATTCCGTTTGGTGGGCGCGCCGATTACCACTATGCCGACGACGTGGCCAAGACATTCATCGCCTGTGCCCGTGCGCCATTCGCCGGCGCCGAGATTTTCAATTTGCGCGGGAGCATTGCCACCATGCCGCAAATTATCGCTGCGATCGAGGCTGAGGCGCCGAGCGTGGCAGGCAAAATTACCTATACCGACCAATCCTTGCCGTTCCCCGACGAATACGAAGCGGCGCCACTCGAGGCCTTGATTGGTACACTGCCGTATACGCCGCTTGACCAAGCGGTGCGCGATACTGTCCGGCGCTACCGTGATTTGACCGCACGTGGTGTACTTGCCAAGGATGCGTTGTTGGCATAAGAATGCGGTGTAACGGGGATCGAGCTACTCGGTCCCCGTTGATTATTTCAAATTGATTTTGAATATTCAAATGAATTTGAAATAATTTTGGGCATGATGGTGGAGAGAGGAACGTATGGAATATCGTACGCTCGGTAATACGGGCATCAGGCTGTCAGCGTTGAGCATGGGGGCATCGTCACTGGGGGGCGTCTTTCATGAAGTTGACCAGGCCGAGGGCATTCGGGCGGTACACATGGCGCTCGACGCCGGGATTAACCATTTCGATGTGGCACCTGCGTACGGCGCTACCGTCGCCGAAGCAGTATTGGGCCAGGCGCTACGTGGAGTGGCGCGCGATCGATACGTGCTTTCAACTAAGGTTGGGCAATACGATAAATATGGCGTGGACTTTAGTGCGACCGGTGTGCGGGCCAAGTTGCATGAGAGTATGCAACGGTTGGGTGTCGAGTATGTGGATATCGTCTATTGTCATGACATTGAGTATGTTGACATTGATGTGGTCATCAACGAGACGTTGCCGGCATTGCGTCAGGCACAGCGCGAGGGACTCATCAGGCAGGTAGGGATTAGTGGCTATCCGCTGGCGATTTATCCGCGGGTGTTGGCGGCGTGTGACCTTGATGTGGTGTTGTCGTACTGTCATTTGATGCTGGGCAATACGCGTGTGCTCGATTTGGTGCCACAGCTCCAAGCCCGGGGTGTGGGTATCATCAATGCGGCGCCGTTGGGTATGGGGTTGTTGACGCGGCAAGGCCCACCGGCGTGGCATCCGGCCCCGGCGCATATTCGGGCGCGGTACGCTGAGGCGGCGGCGTTTTGTCAGGCGCAAGGGGTGGATATTGCCCAACTGGCGATTCAGTATAGCGTGGTGCATCCCCAGGTGGCAACAACGCTGGTGAGTACGGCCTCGCCGGCGCATGTGGCAGTCAATCTGGCGTGGATAGACCAGCCGATTGACGAACAGATGGTCGCTCAGGTGTTGCGGATATTGGCGCCGGTGCTCGATGAGAGTTGGCAGACGGGACGTTCTGAGAATAACTGAGCAAGGGGTACACTATGACGCCAGAACAGATTGCACATCCGCCGGTTGCGGATCGACAGACCTGGGCTGAGGCCCGACACGCGTTACTCGTGGCCGAGAAAGCCTTGACGCGCGAGCGCGACCGCGTGAATGCGTTGCGCCGTCGTCTCCCTATGGTGCCAGTTGAGAATTATCAGTTTGAGGGGCCCGATGGTGCATTGCGTTTGAGCGATGTCTTTGCGGGGCAACGCCAGCTCATTATCTATCATTTTATGTTTGGGCCGGACTGGGAGGCGGGGTGTCCGGTATGTACGCACTATATGAATGAACTGTGCGACTTGTCGAATTTGGCTGAGCGCGACACGACGTTTGCGATTGTGGCGCAGGCGCCGTTTGCCAAAATACAGGCACATAAGACTGCAACGGGCATTCGCTTTCCGTTTTATTCATCGTATGGCAGTCAGTTCAATTATGACTTCAACGTGTCGGACGAGCGGGGTGAGGGCCAAGGGGTGAGCGTGTTCTTTCGGATTGATGATCAGGTCTATCACACGTATAGCACCTATCAGCGTGGTGTTGAGGGCTTGACGAGCTGGGATGCATTTTTGGATATTACGCCATATGGTCGCCAGCAAGATTTTGAGGATTCGCCACCGGGATGGCCACAACGACCGACGTATGGGGAATGAGTTAACAGAATATTGAGAAAAACGTGTTATTCTGGGCGTGATAACAACCGCATGCGGGAGATATAGATGATGCGCACCATTGTGGTATTAGAGGGTGACCAAACCGGTCAAGAATTACTCGAAGAGGGGTTGCGCGTGATTGACCCGGCCGTGACTGGCGTGCCGGTTACACTTGAACGCTATGATTTATGTCTTGAGAATCGCCGTGCCACCAAAAACGAGGTGGTAAATCAGGCAGCTACGGCCATGTTGAAGTCGGGCTTGGGTCTCAAGGCTGCCACGATTACTCCCGAGATTAAAGGAGATGTGGGCAGCCCGAACGCGATTCTGCGTGAAAAAGTCGACGGGACGGTGATTGTGCGTACTGGGCGGCGTATCCCTGGTGTACGCACGGTTGCAGGGGCGCATGCGCCAATTGCGGTGATTCGTATGGCTGTCGGTGATGCCTATGGCGCCAAAGAATGGCGTGAGGGCGAGGGTGATAACGAGGTGGCCTACCGCACCGAGATGATTACGCGTGGGAATTGTAGGAGTGTGGCTGAGTATGCCTTTAAGTATGCCGAAAAAATCGGTGCCAAGGTCTTTGGGGGACCAAAGTACACGGTGAGCCCGGTGTACGAGGGGATGCTCAAAGAGGAGATGGACGCGGCCGCCAAACGCCATCCGGCGATCCGCTATGAGCCACAGCTGATAGATGCAACGTATGCATTGTTGCTCGCAGGTCACGGTGATGCCATGGTTATCCCGGCGTTGAACCGTGACGGTGACTGTTTGAGCGACATGGTGCTGCAGATGTTTGGCTCGATTGCTGGCAGTGAATCGTTGTTGATTGGCTTTGATGAGCAGTGGGGGCCACGCGTCGTGATGGCTGAGGCGCCACATGGTACGGCGCCAGCGTTGTTTGGTAAGAATATCGCCAACCCGATGGCGATGATTCTGGCTGGGGCCTCGCTGTTGAGCTACTGTGGGAGTGACGGTGTACTTGCTGCACGCGCCATTCAAGAGTCGGTGTTTGAGGCTGTGTATGACGGCATCTCAACGGCCGATTTGCAAGGGCACGCCACGACAACAGAGTTTACTGACGAGGTGATTAAACGCGTGCGCAAGAAGGTGGAGATTTGGGGATCGCTTGATCGCTAATGCGATTGGTGTACGGGGTGATGCACATGTGCATCACCCCTTTTTTGTGCGGTACACGCCAATACACAATATGACCACCGCACTTGCCAACCACCCCCAATGCACGAGCCACATCCAACGACTCCAGGGCGTAAATTCCATCGCGATGTCGGTGACTCCATTTGGGACCACTGAGCAGAATAATTCGGTGGTTGTTGCGTAGTTAATAAACTGTGTATAGCGTTGTGGTATGTGCATTACCGGTGATGTGATGATGGTGGTGTCTCCATGGGCGAAATGTGAGGTTTTATTGATTGATATCGATTTGTCATTGTGCCGTTAAAATTCGTTATCTGACTGTTATTACTTGTATTAAAACAACTCTTGTAATTAATGATGATGTATTTAGTAGGTGCTTTTTGGGTACGTGCTAATCAGATAATAAACTTTAAAAGAAGGTAGATAGATTACAAAAAATCTTTGAATTGTGAATTTACTATTGCACATAGTATTTGTAAGCAAAACGCAATGAATGAGTCTCATATATGCCTAATTCACGATGGTATACTGCTGACATAACAGTAATGCTATTGATTGTAGTAATGATTAAATGAGAGGGTTCAACAGAATGCGTACAGGTGGAATCATACTGTGGCTACTGATGTTGGGGCTCACGCTCACGTTAGGATATACGCCGATTATGGCGCGTGAAATGCTGGTTGTACCGACATCGGCGATTGTACCGCCAACATTTACGCCGGTGACCTCGCCAACAGCTGGAGCTGCAACCAACACGGTAGTACCGACGAGTGTTCCGGGTGGTAACGTGAGCGGTACACAGACGGCAGTAGCGAACCTGACGGCAACGCCAGTTGCAACTGCCACAACAGGTGCGACGAGCACAGCGATAGTAATTGTCGTGACGAGTACACCACAACCGACGAAGACGCAACCGGGGCGCTTACCTAACACTGGGGTGATTGATGGCATCGATGTATGGCAGAATCAGCCATTGGTGATGGTGATGGCCGTAACGGGTCTGCTCGGACTAGCGTTTCTCTTTTATAGTCAACGCAACTAAGTGCAACGCGCACGCACTCAGGGTATTGATGGATATTGACGATGTGGCAACAGATTGCACAGCGTGTGCGTGAAATTCGACGAATGCGAATGCGCCAGTCACGACAGGTGGCGGCGAAACCAATTCGTCAACAGCAGCAGCGCATCACTCGATTATTGAGTGCGCCGATTTTGTTATTGACCGTGATGACATTCGTTTATTTGTTTTGGTTGTCATCTACCATTGAACTACAGCAACTGATCGAGAGTGTAGGTCAGCCCCAGGTCGTGACTGCTAATGGTGTACAGGCAGAGCACGGTGCACCTGTGTTAATGACGGCGACGCCTGTACCTGTGGTGATGATGACGGCCACACCGGCACCCATTGTCCCGACTGCAGTCGTCGTTGCAGCGCCGACGGTAGCGCAGTCTGGGCGTATTTCGGCCATCCGGGTTCCTGCAATTGGCGTGGATAGCACGGTGGTTGAGGTTGGTTGGGAG
Source organism: Chloroflexota bacterium (assembly GCA_046300655.1). GTDB lineage: Bacteria > Chloroflexota > Chloroflexia > Chloroflexales > Roseiflexaceae > UBA965. Next base: position 18,477 of record JBKCLM010000055.1, read on the forward strand.
CGCGTCATCAGCACGACTGGTGAGTCCGAGTTAGTCTGGCAAGTGGCCAAATATGCCGTTGGCCATCATTTTACATCGGCGGCTCCTGGTGACATGGACAACATTGTATTAAGTGCGCACGTCGGTGGCTACGGGCGGGTGTTTTATCGGTTGAACGAACTGCGTCCGAACGACGAAATCGAACTCATACGCGATGGGCGCATATATCGCTATCGAGTTGGCGACAGTATTTACCTGAACGAGGCGAATACAACGGAGAGTGAGCAGATTGCCAACGTGAGTTACATCAATCCGACGGGAAGTGAGATGGTGACTCTGGTGACGTGTTGGCCACCGAGTGGTCCTGATCGGTTCAGTCAGCGGTTAATTGTCCGCGCATGGCCAGTGGAGAATGCAAATGAGTAACAAGCGCTCACATGTGGGAGTATTGTTGAGCATCGTTGTGTTTGTGGCGAGTCTGTTGTTCCGGCCGATTGATGCATTTGCCACAACAAGCGATGGAGTAGTTGTTCAGACACCTCGTTCAGGTGGCGTCATGATTGACTGGACACCCACAGGAACCAATCAAAATATTGAATTAATGTTTTTGGTGGCGGCAGGCTCGACACCGTCATTGACGATTTTGGCGCAACGCCAAACGATTGACACGGTGACATTGCCAATTGTTGATGATCACAGTGGGAATACAAACAGCGCTGTAGTGCTTGGCCAAATCGTGGAAGCGCGTGGTCAGAAGCTCGTTGGGGTGATTGTTCAGCCACGATTTTATGATACAGCGGGCATCCCACAACGATTGAATCAAATCACATTCAATGTGAATAATGTGACGTATCTTGATGATGTCAAGTCATTGCGCTCGTCGAGGCCGTTTTTGCAAAGTAGCCAGGCACCACGCGTATTTAGTGCAAATGAGTGGCGGATTGTGACGGGATCGGGCTGGCAACGATTGCGTGGGACTGACTTGATTGCAGCTGGATTGCCAGCCAGGAGTCGTGGGTTGGTCAATTTGGAGTTGCGCCAGGGATCACAAGTGATACCGTTGTTGATTGATGGTCTCGAGGATTTCCGCATTGATGCAAATGACGAGGTTGTCTTTTTTGCGCCGCCAGTGACGAGTCGGTGGCAACGACATCAGACGTTTTGGTTGAGTATAGGCACTGGTGTAGGGCGCATCGAAAAACGCGATATGCGGCGTGAGATTGTCACTGCAACCACACAGGCAAATGAAGTAGTGGTGGTGCGAAATCCGCGCACGTATGAGCCCAAAGTGCCTGGTTCGCAGAATGAATATTGGTTTAGTCAACGCATCCGCCTCGATTCATCCATGCCGGAGAGTGAGGCGATTCAACTGACGCCTACATGGCGGGCACCGGTGGTAGCGGGCGCCCAAATCAAGGCAGTCGTGCGTGGCTATGCGAACGAAGATACGGCTGGGCCGCATGTGCTGGCACTCAATGGTGTCGAAATGGAGTGGGAGGGTGTCGGGGCGTGGCAACATACGTTAGTTGATCGAAGTGAGAGCCACGCGCTGACGTTCCGTAGTGATGGAGTGAGCGAGGTCGTCATCGATTCGGTTGAGTATGCGCGTACTGCCGATATTATTGCCAATGTGGTGTATGAGATACCTGACGCAGGCTGGTATAGCCCTGTGCCATCAGTAAAAGCGACAATTTTGCATCGCGTATTTGACATCACAAACCCACTCACTCCAGTATTGTTGCGAAATCCATATCAACCAGGCATGTTTGAAGTGACCGAGGGGCAGCGGCGTGTGATTGTGGTTGCCCCTAATGCATATGTAAGACCCAAAATTACGCGCGCAATTCGCCATGCCTGGTCGACTACAGGTGCTGATGCGATTTATATTGCACCGGCGAGCCTACTTCCTGCATTAACACCTTTGGTGCAATATCGCAATGCACAGGGTGTTTTGACAACGGCGATTGATGTACAAACCATTTATGACAGCTGGAGTAATGGTGATGTGAATCCGGCTGCAATTCGGGCGTTTTTGCAGTATGTGGCACATCGTTGGAGGAGAGTCCCGCACACGGTGGTGCTGGTTGGTGATGGCACTGTTGATCCACTCAACTATACGAAGAGTGGTGCTGCGAATGTGAATCATATCCCGCCGTATTTAGCCGAAGTAGATGATTATCTCGGCGAAAGTGCCTGTGAGAGTTGTTATGTGCGGCTCAATGGTGATAATCCGCTCACCGATGTAGCACCCGATATGGTGATTGGTCGTATATCGGTGCGTACGGCGTTGGAACTGAGTAATTACATCAACAAAATTCGTACCTATGAGCGTCAGCCGTTGGTGCGTTGGACGAATCAGCATATTGTAACGTCGGATGACCCTGACAGCGGTGGCGACTTCCCGTATTTTGCGAATACGATTCAAAGTAGCACGCATTTGAGTGGGATGAATGCGCAACGATTATTCTATGATCCGACGAGCGCATCGAGTTATACGGGGACTCGAATTCGTAGTGCCACGACGCTACGCACGAATTTCTTGAATGCAATGAATGCGGGGGCAGCGTTGGTGTCGTATGTTGGTCATGCCAATCACTTTCAGTGGGCGTCAACTGACTTTCTGGTTGCGACACCATATTTGATGAATATTTGGGACGTTGATGGGTTGAATAACGGCGTGATGACGCCAATTATGGTGAGTATGGCCTGTTTGAGTAGTGCGTTCCAGCGCGAATCGACGATCGGTCAGACCATTGATGAGCGGTTGGTGTTTAAGAGTACGGGTGGGGCTATTGCCACGTGGGGGTCTGCGGGTATGGAGGTGGCATCGGGACATAACCAGATGTTCTATAACTTCTATCGCGTGTTGCGTGATAACAATCAACCACTGCGTACGGTGGGAGCTGCGACATTTATTGGGAGTGTCTACCTAGCAGCGAGTTCAACCTGCTGTGCCAAGGTGATATCAGCGTATACGTTGATTGGCGATCCACTGATTCGGCCACGGATTACGTTGAGTGGGACACGACGGAGTGACACAACAGCAGAGGTGCCTGTGCCGATTGAAGATACAGCTGAGGGTGATAGTGGCGGGTATCAGCTGGTGGATGAGCGCTTACTACCGACACCTGCGGCATTACCTCCACGACCGTAGATTACTGCATGTTATTCGCCCCATGGTAACGAACCGCTCCCTGCGTCTGCAGGGAGCGGTTTTTGGTTGGGGAGATGGGTGATAACGGGTGATTTAGGATTGCGTTTCGCCTGCGAAACCCACGACATCTGTGGTGCGGAGCGCTTTTTGCTTAAACATATCCACATGAATGTGGCGCAACATAAACACCGAGATAATCAGCAAAATCATCTCAATGGAAAAGACGAGTGCATAGCCACCGAGTTTGCTGCCGAGCCCGTAGACGATGATATCGCGGATGACGCCACTGAGCACCGTGCCACCGAGGCGGGCAAGCGCATCAGCTACACCCCATGCTCCAATAAACACACCAACTTGTCCGGCGATAGTCATATCAAACATCAAGGCTAGGTTGGTGGCAGTTGAGAGTCCGGCACCGAAGCCAAAGATGGCCAACCCAGGAATGAGCAGTTCGACGCGGTGGAGCACGCCAGCCAAGATGATGGTTGCGAGTCCGCTTGCGGCAATGACGGCGCCTGCACCCGCCGTTGGTTTGAGGCCAAAACGGTTGCTTAGCGGACTCGTGATGAGAAGTGCGAGCAAAAATGCTATGCCCCAAAACGAGGTATAACGCGTTGTCTCTGCTGGTGGTACCGCAAAGATGTCAGCAGCGTATGGCTCCAACAACACATCTTGGCTAAGAATGGCAATCAACAGGATGATGAGATAGCCAAAAAAGTACTTGGCCTGAGGATTGCGGCTCATCAACTGCCAAGTTGCACGCATGCCAAGCTTGTGTTCAACAACTGCCTCACGGTAGCGTGGCTCGAGCCCAATGATGCCAATGGTTCCGACACCAAGTGCAATCCCACAAATCATATAGAACGAGGCAATGAGGCGCTCATGGGTGTAGGGATCGATGCTCCGCGCAAAGAGGATGCCGCCGATAATCATACTGAGGATGAGCAAGAACCACATGATGCCGACCACTTTGGTGCGCTGTGACGGTCCGGATAACTCTGCTGCGAGTGAAAGGTAGGATACTGTGGCAAAATTAAACCCGAGACCCCATGTACCAAATGCGGCAAATCCGAGTGGAATGCCCCACCATAGCCCCTCGTGAATCGCAAAGGCGGCTTGTGGTGTCATGGCAGCGCCACTGGCACACATGATGACGCCAATCATGATGTACGGGCTACGGCGCCAGCCCCAGAGTGGCGCACGCTCGCTGAGTGCCCCAATCCACATTTGCATTGGTGAGAACAAATAGGGCACAGCGATGAGTAGCGCAACAAGCGACGCTGGGATGCCGAGCTCACTAATCATGATGCGATTCAGTGTACTGTCAATAGGCAAAAGCGTTAGCGCGACGGCAATATGAATGGCACTCAGGCGAATGATTTGAGTTGTACGCATAACAGTGTGCACTCCAGATAGGCACAATTCTGTTTTGCATTGTACAGTACTTTATCTGTGAATAATAGGACAAAGTCGGTTTTTGGTCATCAGAATGCCAAAGTCTGACCGACCGGTCGGTCATTGTACTCGCTACCGGCACGCATATCTGCGCACCGGTAGGGGATTGATTAGCGGACCAAAATCCCTGGTCGTTGATAGGTGATGCCATGGACAGGCACATCAATCATCGGCCATGTACCGGTCGTTGTGATTGACTCAGCGCCATGCGATGTGAGAATCATCGTGTCTTCGGATTTGGTACCAGTGATACTCGGATTCCAGGCAAATGCTTGCCCCAGCTGAATCACGTGGGTACTATCACGTCGTGCTTGCACCTCGCGGTTTTCATATGCGGTTATGCCACCTTGATGGTGCAGGTGCCATTCATCGGCGTAGCCGTGTGTGGCATAAGCGGCCACAATATCATCAAAGGCAGCCCCGAGGGTGCGTCCAGGTTGACTGGCGTGCCAGGCATGCGCATCGACGGCGGCACAGGCCTCGGTCCGGCGGATGAGGTCATCAGAGATGCCACCAAATGCGACAAGCCGGGTTGCTGAAACAATCAAACCGTATCTGCGGGCACAGACAACCAGCATCGCCGTATGCTCAACGCGCTGGTTGGTTGGTGCAGGGTGGCGATAGCGCTGGATGCGATCGTCGGCTGCAATCAGGGCGACCACCGGTGTGGCACCAGCGGCATAGACGTGTGCGGAGAGGACGCCGGCAATCTCCATCTCGGTCATACCAGGGCGCACCATGCGCGCGGCGTTCTCAAGGGCATGCCCGGTGGCGAACCCATGCTCGCGGAATCGTTGTTGTTCGGCATCGGTCAAATCCACACGAAGTGCCGTCAGTTGATTGGCCAGATTGTGTGATGCACCGGCGATATCACTGCCCCAGCGCCCGGCGCCACAGAGGTGATCAACCAGTGCATCGCGTGATGCCGGCTCAAACCAGTTGAACTCGTGCGGTTCAAGCGGTAGATCGCCGACGACCTCGGCACGCATGCGTGGCATCTCGATTTTGTTGGCGATGAGGTAGTCACCGGTGCGGGTACACAGGATATTGGCAACGGCAGATTCGCTGTTGAGTCCTACATGCGCTTGGCCACCACAGCTCATCCAGCTGATATTGGCGCAACGGGTCAGCAATACACCCTGAAGGTTGTGGTGGTCGAGGAGCGTGGCAATGCGGGCGCGTTTGATAGACCATTCGGCGTGGTGTGACATGATTGACCTCTTTGGCAATGATGCGTGATGTTGTATTCATCATAATAGAAAAACCGAGAGTCGTAATTACGACTCTCGGTTTTGATTGGTGGAGCAATGGGGGATCGAACCCCAGACCTCAACACTGCCAGCGTTGCGCTCTCCCAGCTGAGCTATTGCCCCATGGTGCTATTTAGTTGGTGGAGGTGAGGAGGCTCGAACTCCTGGCCTCGACAGTGCGATTGTCGCGCTCTCCCAGCTGAGCTACACCCCCGAATCACCTTCATGTAGTATACGATGCAGAAATCGAGTTGTCAAATACAATTTGGGTCGGTGCATTATTCAGGTATGGGCTGTGTAGCGTGGCGTATCTGGCCGGTGATCGTGGTACCTGCTGCGAGCGTATTAAAGACGGTGCCGAACTTTTGCACGTTCTGGTGGAGCAGGTCGAGTCGATGAGCGCTCTCATCGGTATCAACGATAATTTCGTAGGTGATTGACTCCATGCGGGGTGGCACATCTTGGCGGACACCCTGCAGATTGATGGTAAGGCTACGCAGTTCAAATTTGAGCATGGGCGTGACACGTTCGATTCCCTTGATCATGCAGGCGGCTAATGCTGCCAATAATAATTCAGCAGGATTAAAGGCCACTGTCTGGCCACTCAGACTCGTATTGAGGGTAACAGTTGCATCACGACAGTGGGCGAGGCTGTGTTGGTCGTCGATGCGTTGGGCAGTCACGTTGAAGGTCATTTTTGTGGTTTTTTCGGACATACCTGCTCGCATTCTCTTGGGGAGCAAAACGCCCGTGTCGTGCATGCGACACGGGCGCGTAACCGACTAAATGTCGAGGTTTTTGACCTCGGGGGCGTGGGTCTGGATGAAGCGTTTGCGTGGTGGCACCAGATCGCCCATCAACATGGTGAAGGTCTCTTCGGCGGCAACGGCATCGTCCATAGTGACTTGGAGGATAACACGATTGCCGGGGTTCATGGTGGTGTCCCACAGCTGTTCGGCGTTCATCTCACCGAGGCCTTTGTAGCGCTGGATTTCGACACGATTGCGTTCGCTGGGGGTCATCTCGGCAATAAATGCATCGCGCTCGGCATCACTAAACACGTAACGCTCGTTTTTGCCGGAGCGGACGCGATAGAGGGGTGGCTGGGCAATATACAAATTACCGTTCGTGATGAGTGGCCGCATATAGCGGAAGAAGAAGGTAAGGAGTAGTGTGCGAATGTGGCTGCCGTCGACGTCGGCGTCACTCATCAAGAAGACGCGATGATAGCGAATCTTGCTGACATCGAACTGGTCGCCGATACTGCCACCGATGGCAGTAATCAGTGAGCGCACCTCGTTGTTGGAGAGCATGCGATCGAGCCGGCTCTTTTCGACGTTGAGAATCTTACCACGCAAGGGCAGAATGGCTTGGAAGCGGCGGTCGCGGCCTTGTTTGGCGCTGCCACCGGCGCTATCACCCTCTACAATGAAGAGCTCACAGTTGGCGGGATTGTTGTCGGAGCAGTCGGCCAGTTTGCCGGGGAGTGAGAAGCCTTCGAGGGCGCCTTTGCGGGCGGTCTCGCGCACCTTTTGGACGGCGAGGCGGGTGCGTGCCGCAGAGACACACTTTTCGATGATGCGCTTGGCGTCGGCCGGGTTCTCCTCGAGCCATTGTTGCCAGGCATCTCCGAAGACGGTATTCACTGCAGTGGCAGCAATCGGGCTCACCAGCTTTTCTTTGGTTTGGGAGCTGAACTGCGGATCGCGCAACTTGACGCTAATCACGGCGGTGAGACCCTCGCGGACATCGTCGCCGGTCAGGTTGCTGTCGTTGTCTTTGAGTAATCCCTTACCACGTGCATAACTGTTGATGACGCGTGTCAAGGCATTGCGGAATCCGGTGACATGGGCGCCACCGTCGGTGTTATTGATGTTGTTGGCGAACGAGTAGATGGAGTCGGTGTCGTATGACTCGGTGTATTGCAACGAAATCTCGACGGCGACATCATCGGCCGTACGATCGATGTAGAACGGGTTTTTGTGGAGGGTGGCACGGTCTTTGTTGAGGTGGCGCACGTACGAGCCAATACCGCCCTCAAAGTAGAAGTTGAGTTCGTTGTCGTCGCGCTCATCGACAAAGCGGAAGCGTAAGCCCTTGTTGAGATACGACATCTCGCGGAAGCGTTGTGCCAGGGTGCGGAAGTTGTAGTCGAGCGTTTGGATGATGGTCGAATCAGGCAAAAAGGTGGTCTCGGTGCCGTGTTTATCGGTTGGCCCGATATCTTTGACGTCAGCCTGTGGCACACCACAACGATATTCCTGCACGTGATGGCGACCACTCCGGTAGACGTCGACACGACAGTACTCGGACAAGGCGTTAACCGCTGAGACGCCGACGCCGTGCAAGCCGGATGAGACTTTGTAGCCGGTGCCGCCGAACTTACCGCCGGCGTGGAGCACGGTCATGACGACTTGCAATGTGCTGACGCCCATCTTGGGGTGAATGCCGACGGGGATGCCTTGGCCGTCGTCACGGACGGTGACGGAGCCATCTTTGCGGATGATGACCTCAACGGTGGTGGCACGACCAGCCATGACCTCGTCAACAGAGTTGTCGACGACCTCACGCACCATGGTGTGGAGACCTTGGATGTCGGTGGGGCCGATGTACATGCCTGGGCGCTTACGCACGGCTTCCATGCCTTCGAGTACTTGAATTTGACTTTCGTCGTAGGTTGAACCTTGCATTGACAAATCACTCATATGCTGTCTTTTCCTATGGTCTGAGGCAGAATCAACATTTGAGTCTGCCAGTATGCGTGTGCTAGCGAGCTTGGGCGGTAGTCAATGAACGATACTCGGGCGATGCGAGATAATTGCGCACAAACGCCATTCGTGCCATGGCAAGGCCACTGTTGAGATAGGCACTTATAGCAACAATGATTATTTGACCGAGTTGGGTGGCAAGGAATCCAGTAAAAATAACCCCACTACCGGCCACAATCACAAAGATGACGAATTGGAGGAGTAATACGCGCCAGAAGAGACGGCGCACCATGCGGAAACTTTGTTGGATGGCTTTGACGGGACCTGCCTGATCGAGCACAATAAACTCGCGCGTAAAGCCGAGATAGATGCCGACCCATAACCACACACCAGAACCCAAAAAAACGACGAACGCCCCGAACGCTGGGTTGATGTTGAGCAAGAGAAACGTGAAGATTGAGAGCGGTACCAGCAAAATGACGACTGCGGCTGCGAGTAATAGCACATATAGCATCAGCATTGCCCCGATCCGCAGAATGAGGGCGACATCAAACGAAAACGCACGGTGCTGGCTGGCATTACTGAGGAGGAAGAGATACATGGCACTGGCGAGCACGCCGATTGTGTTGACCGCAAGAATGAGGATAAACAACTCACCCGCATTATGAATGAACCACCCCTGTGGCGGTGTCACGACGGCAGGGACGGCCACCAAAAACGGTAACCCTAGGGCGTCTGCGCTGGCACCGGCTGCGCGGAAGCCGTAGATGGCGTATGGCACCACGTTGAGCCACGCGAATTGTGGCCGGACGTCGTCGAGGGCGAGCTGTGCGAGCAGTCCAAGGGTCTGGTCGCGCAGATCTTGCATCTCGGTGGTATCGCTGGTGACTGAATCACGCACGAGCGCACTAAACTGCTCATAGAGTGGCGCTAATGATACTCCGGGGACCAACCACAGTAACAAATTGATAACGACTGGTACGAGGAGAATCCACCACGATCGATGGAGGGTGGAGTACGCCTCGCTAATGATGTCTACAACGCTTGGTTTATCGCTTACACTCGCCACAATCAATCTCCTGTAATCTGTAGTAATTATACCATATTGACACTTGGGCCGATTAAATAGAATATGTGATGACGTTGATAGCGGGATACGTGGGTATTAAGGTATTAATGGGCATGGTGCAATCTTATGCAGTGTGTGTCATGCAGACATGGGGAGTTTATTTTTTGCATGTGCTATTGATGCTATGACAAACTCTTGCGGTATAGTGATACCATAGTAATAGTCAGATATTTTTACTGTTGGAGATGGAATCATCGTGAGCGCCTTTCAACCAGAGCCAACGAGCCACGTGCGCCGTCCACTTGCTGATGTACCTCGTATGCTTGTGATTTATGCACATCCAGATGACGAGGCATTTGGCAACGCTGGGACTATTTTGGCGGCGCGAGCCGCCGGTGTCGAGGTGCATTATATTTGTGCGACTCGTGGTGAGTGTGGGACTGTTGACGCGGATTTTCTTACGGGGTATGACGATGTAAAAGCCCTACGCACGGCAGAACAACTCGCTGCGGCTGAGGCATTAGATCTGGGCGCTGTCCACTTTTTGAATTATCGTGACAGCAATATGCCGGGCACGGCCGATAACGAGCACCCTGAGGCATTAGTCCAGGCACCAGTGGCGCAGGTGGCGCACACGGTGGCTACCTTTATTGATGAAATTAAGCCGACGTACGTGATTGCATTTCCGCCGTATGGCGGTTATGGTCACCCGGATCATGTTGCAATGCATCATGCAACGGTGATGGCGCTAGCGCAGGCGACATGGCATGTGCCGAACGTCTTTTATTCGACGTTTTCAACCACGTTATTGCGGACGATTGTAGGAGTTATGCGCATCACGGGGCGTGATCCACGCAAGTTTGGGCGCAACGGTGATATTGATATCGTGCGTGTGGCCGATGAAGCCACGCCGATTACCACGGTTGTCCACTGTACACATGTTATTCCTGCCAAAATTGCCGCATGGCAGTGTCATGCCAGTCAAGGTGGCGGGATGACGCGGGTGCCCCGTTGGTTGTGGCGTTGGTTTTATGGAGTCGAACATCTTACGCGGGTCACTCCGGTGGTCGGTATTGGCAAGGAAGTATTACGGTTCGAGGCATGACGCAAAGTATTGTTGTCAACATGCGCCACGCAACGCTGGCGGACATTAACCGGATTGTTGCTATCCATGCAGATGCGTTCCATCGCACGTTTGTAGCGGCATTTGGGCGCAAACGATATGATGCCGGCTTACGCGTAATGGCTGATGTATGGCGTCGTCAAGGAGCAATTGGCCTACAGGGGATGTGGGTTGCCGAGGTGGACGGCTATGTGGTTGGCACGATTACG
>JBKCLM010000056.1:0-4124 GCA_046300655.1 Chloroflexota bacterium
CCGAGGTTGAGTGGGTTGTCGTAGCGCAAACTGCCCTTGCCGGCCATCGTCTCGCCGACGGGGATGCCGGTGGCATCGACAAACTGGGCCAGTACGGCGCTGGCATCGCTATAAATCACGCCGCCGCCGGCCACAATCATCGGGCGCTTGGCAGACTTGATCAGAGCGGCGGCCCGGCTGACGGCCGCCCGGTCGGGGCGGATGCGACTGATGTGCCAGACGCGCTTTTCGAACAGCGCTGCGTTATAGTCGAAGGCCTCGGTCTGCACATCTTGGGGCAAGGCCAGCGTCACGGTGCCGGTATCAGCCGGGCTGGTCAGGACGCGCATCATCTCGAGTAACGCGCTGGGCAGTTGGTCGGGGCGGTTAATGCGATCCCAGTATTTGCTGACCGGCTTAAAGCAGTCATTGGCCGAGATGTCGCGGCTCTGACTCCACTCGAGTTGTTGCAAAACCGGGTCGACGTTGCGCCGCGCGAAGATGTCGCCGGGCAAGAGCAACACCGGCAAGCGGTTGATGGTTGCCGTGGCGGCGCCGGTCACCATGTTGGTCGCGCCCGGGCCAATCGAGGTGGTACAGGCCATCGTCTGCAAGCGGTTGGCGGTTTTGGCAAAGGCCGTGGCCGCATGCACCATCGCCTGCTCGTTGCGCGCTTGGTAGTAGCGCAAGGCCGGGATTTGCTGAAGCGCTTGGCCCATCCCCGAGACGTTGCCGTGGCCGAAGATGCCGAAGCAGCCGGCAAAAAACGGGCGCTCGACGCCGTCACGCTCAACATATTGCTGGGTCAAAAAGGTCACCAAGGCCTGCGCCATGGTTAAACGTTTGGTTGTCATAATATGTCCTTTGATGTGTTCCTAAAACCCACCGAGTGGCGCCACAAATTGTTCGACCTCGGCCATGGTGGGCATGAAGTTGGCACAGCCGTGTTTGGTCACCACAATCGCGCCACAGGCATTGCCCAAACGGGCGGCTTTGGCGTACTCCCAACCGTGCGACAGCCCATAAATCACGCCGCCAGCATAGGCATCGCCGGCGCCGAGGATGTTGTAGACCTCGACCGGATAGCCGGGCGCCTCGAGGCGCTCGATGCCCTTGGCGCCTACCACGTGTACGCGTGAGCCGTCGGCGCCGCGCTTTTGGAAGAGTAGGCGTGGTCCCATACCCAGAATCGTGGCAATCGCGGCATCGACGTCGCCACCGACGCGCGCATCCGACACTTGTGAATGCGTCAAGCGCACCTCGGCGCGCTCACCCATCATCATGGCGTTGATCTCGTCCTCGGTGCCGAGCACGATGTCGACGGTGCGCAACAGCGCACGCAACGTCACGCCAAAGGCCCGCGGGTCGTGCCATTGATCCGGCCGGAAGTCGATGTCGAGCACGACTTTGGTGCCGTGCCGTTGGGCGTACTCGGCGGCAAAGAACGTCGCACTGCGTGAGGGCTCGCGGTACAATCCCGTGCCGCTAATCAGCAGGTACTGGGCATCGGCAATCGGGCTGGCCAAGACGTCGTCGATGGTCAGCTCGATGTCGGCGCAGTTGTCGCGGTAGTAGGTCAAGGGGAACTTGTTGGGCGGCTCGATGCCCAAAACCACTGCACTCGAGCGATGGCCCGGTTTGCGCGGAGTATAGCGCGTCTCGATGCCCTCTTTTTGGCAGAAGTGCAGAATAAAGTCGCCGACCTGATCAGCCCCGACCGCTGTCAACAAGGCCGTCTTGCCGCCCAAGCGCTGGGCGGCCACGCTGATGTTGGTCGGGCAGCCGCCCACATACGCCGCAAAGCTGGTGATGTCCACAAAGGCGGCGCCGACGTCGTTCGAGTAGAGGTCAATCGATGAGCGCCCCATTGAGAGCAGATCATAGGTACGTGCCGTCATGATTATTGCCCCTGTGGATAAATCGGAATCCGTGGGTCGGTGCCTTGGTAGTTGTGCTTGACCCAGGTGTGATTGGGGTCGTCGACGTTGGCGAGTGACTGGGCGCTACCGGCCAGCACGTTCAGGTAGTAGGTGGTGTAGCCGGGTGCGCTGGTGACTGGGTGGTAGCCCTCGGGGATGAGCACCACGTGATCGGGGCGGGCTACCACCACGGCATCGATGGGTGCGCCAGCCTGTTGCAACGGTGAATCCTTGTCGGTATAGACGTGCTGGTAGGCGTAGCCGCTCGGCTTGTCGTGCTTATAAAAGTAGACCTCCTCGAGATCGGCCTCGAGCAAGGTACCGTCAGCGCCGACGCGATGGACGTCGTGCTTGTGTGGTGGGTAGCTCGACCAACTGCCCGATGGCGTGTAGACCTCGACCAACACCAAGCGCTCACAGGGGAACCCGGGCGGCATCAGCTGGTTAATCTGGCGCGTGGCGTTATCGCCACCACGAATCTCCTGGGCGATGTCTTTGGGCGTGACCAGTACCGGGGCGGACTCGCGGGTGGCGCTGACCCAGGTCACGGCAAACTCAGCGTCGCTGGTGGCCGTCACTGTCAGTTGGGTGTGGAGCGACAGGTAGAGTACATAGGCGCCGCCGGCAAAGACGTGCGGGCGACCGCCCATCTGCCAGGTGCCGCGATTGCTGGCCACGCTGATGGTGCCGCTGAGCACCACAATCGCCATCTCGTGCATCTGAGTGGCGAACTGCCACTGCTTGCCGCTGGCGAGGCGGCGCACCTGAAAGTTGATGTGCTCCCATTGAGCCAAGGCCGGAGTCACCTCGACGACAACATCGGGGTCTTGTGAGTTGCCCGGGGCGACGAGCAAATTGGCGGCGGTGTAGGTGGGCGTCATTGCCGATCTCCTTTCGTGTACCGACTGGTACTTGCGCGTGAAACTACAAATGGTTTGAGCAGACAATCAGTGGCCGGTTGGCCAGCAATCAAATCGAGTAGGGTGCGGGCTGCCACTTGGCCGAGTTCGGCTTTGGGTTGGCCGATGGTGGTCAGCGCCGGCGTGCTGTAGCGTGCCATCTGCACATCATCAAAACCCATCACGCTGACGTCGTCGGGCACCTGCAGGCCGAGTGTGTTGATGTAGGCCAAGGCCCCAAGCGCCATGATGTCGTTGTAACAAAAGATCGCCGTCGGTCGGTGCCATTCAAACAGCTGTTTGGTCAGCATATAGCCCAAATCGAGGTCGTCGTGGAGGTCGTTGCTGTGACGCACGATAATCTGGCGCTCGGGTACACCGTTGGCCGTCAATTCGCTAACAAAGCCGTCGGCGCGTTGTTGATTCGAGCCCGGACGCTTGGTCGATCCCAGATAGGCGAAGTGGTCGTGGCCCAGTTGCCACAGGTGCAAGGCGGCCATGCGCCCACCCAGCCGGTTGTCGATGCTGATGGTGCGTACTTGTGCATCTTGGAGTTCGCGTTGTTGATTGAGAAAAACCACGGGGGCGCCGAGTTGATTGAGGCGCGCCAACTGCGTTGTGCTGAGTTGGGCGTCGGCAATGATAATCCCGTCCACCCGCCGCTGATAAAAGAGCTCAATCACTTGCAGTTGGCGCGTGGCGTCGTGATGCGAGGCGCTCAAAAACAAGGCTTTGTTGGTGGCACCGAGCACCTGCTCGATGCCTTTGACGACCTCACCCCAAAACGGGTCGGCCACGTCGGGCACGACCAGGCCAATCGTGTTGCTTTGACGTTGCTGCAGGCTCTGGGCGATGGCGTTCGGTGTATAGCCGAGCTCGGTGGCCAAACGTACGACGCGCTGACGCACATCGGGGCTGATGCGTTGATTGCCTTTGAGGGCCCGCGAGACGGTCGAGACCGATACGTTGGCCTGTCGGGCGATGTCGGCGATTGAGACACGACGCATATCACTCCTCGTGCGACTGAAAAGGCGCTTTTCTCAACAAATATTCATCTGTGCAAACGTTTGCACAAAGTAGGATGTCAGGTATAGTACTTGATGGATGTGCAAATTGTCAACTATGCGACGCTGGTGTTGTAGTTGCGAGATGAGCCTCATTGTTGAGCGCGTGCGTATCACCCAAACGTCAAAGATTCATGTAACCCGAAGAGAGATGCCCACGATGAAGAAGCTCGTAATTCTCAGTGCACTCGTGTTTGTGCTGACCGCATGTGGTGCGGCCGCACCACATGCGGTCAGCACAAACACGAGTGCACTGAGAATTA
>JBKCLM010000057.1:0-15545 GCA_046300655.1 Chloroflexota bacterium
GTTCTTGATGTAGTCGGCGTGACCGGGGCAGTCCACGTGGGCATAGTGGCGACTGTCGGTCTGGTACTCCACGTGACGGATGGCGATCGTGATACCACGAGCGCGCTCCTCGGGAGCGTTGTCGATCTGGTCGTACGCCGTGAACTGGGCGGCGCCGCGCAATGCCAACACCTTGGTGATGGCGGCCGTCAACGTGGTCTTACCATGGTCGACGTGACCAATGGTGCCGACGTTGATATGTGGCTTGTTACGCTCAAACTTCTGCTTTGCCATGACTCCTCATGCCTCCACACTGTGCAATGTTACGAACAAGATAAGTATTATACCAAAGAATTAGCCACGTCGCTTGGTGATGATTTCCTGTGCCAAGTGATCAGGCATTGGTTGATAGTGGGCGAACTCCATTGATGAGGTGGCGCGACCCTGGGTTGCTGAACGCAACTCAGTGGTGTAACCGAACATCGTTGAAAGCGGTACGTAGGCGCGGACAACCTGTGCATTACCGCGAGCTTCCATACCTTCGACTTGACCACGGCGGCTGTTGAGGTCGCCCAACACCGTACCAAGGAAGTCTTCGGGAGTGACCACTTCGACCTTCATGACAGGCTCAAGAATTTGTGGGCCGGCCTTCTTCACGCCGTCCTTCAAGCCCATTGAGGCTGCAATCTTAAAGGCCATTTCGGATGAGTCGACTTCGTGGTATGAACCGTCATACAGCGTGACCTTGAGGTCAACTACTGGATAACCGGCCATGACACCACCAGACATCGCCTCTTTGATACCAGCTTCGACGGCCGGGACGTATTCACGAGGAATCGAACCACCAACGATGCCATTGACGAACTCAAAGCCTGAACCGCGCTCAAGTGGCTCAAGTGTCAACTTCACGTGACCGTATTGACCCTTACCACCCGACTGACGGACGAACTTGCTGTCAATGTCGGTATTCTGCGTGATTGACTCACGGTAGGCGACTTGTGGCTTACCTTGGTTGGCCTCAACCTTGTACTCGCGACGCATACGGTCAACGATAACTTCAAGGTGAAGCTCACCCATGCCGGCGATGATGGTCTGACCGGTTTCCAGGTCGGTAAAGACGCGGAAGGTCGGATCTTCTTCGGCCAACTTACCCAACGCCACACCCATCTTGTCTTGATCGGCCTTGGTCTTGGGCTCAACGGCCAATTGAATCACTGGCTCTGGGAAGCGGATATTCTCGAGCACGATTGGGTTCTCAGGATCACAGATGGTGTCACCCGTGAAGCTCTGCTTTGGACCCACCATGGCTGCAATGTCACCAGCGAATACTTCTTTGATTTCTTCGCGGTGATTGGCATGCATCTGGATCAAACGACCAGCGCGCTCACGGTTGTTACGTGTCGTGTTGAGCACGTAGTTACCGGCCTCGAGCTTGCCCGAGTACACGCGGAAGTATGCCAACTTACCGACGAATGGATCAGCCACAATCTTGAAGACGAGTGCCGTGAATGGCTCTGCATCGTCAGTCTTGCGAATAATAAACTCGGCATCCTCAGCTTCTGAATCAACGCCCGGCATTGTGCCACGAATCGGTGGAATGTCGAGTGGTGATGGCAAGAAGTAGACGATGGCGTCGAGCATGCGTTGCACGCCCTTGTTGCGCAATGCAGCGCCACACAACACCGGTACCAACGTACCTGCAATGGTGGCCTTGCGCAATGCGGCACGGAGCTGTTCGGTTGATGGTGTCTGACCCTCAAGGTACATCATCGTCAACTCGTCGTCAGTCTCCGAGATGCGCTCAATCATCTCGAGGCGGGCTTGGGCAGCCTTCGCTTGGAACTCTTCTGGAATGTCAACGAACTCTTCTTTGCGACCCATGTCCTCGTTTGAGTACAACACAGCCTTTGACTCAATCAAATCGATAATGCCGCGGAATCGATCCTCAGCACCGACAGGCAATTGAACCAACACCGGCTTCGCACCCAAGCGATCAACAATCATGTCAACAGTGCGCTCAAAGTTAGCACCGGTGCGGTCCATCTTGTTGACAAAACAAATACGTGGTACGCGGTACTTGTCGGCCTGGCGCCATACAGTCTCTGACTGCGGCTCCACACCAGCAACGGCGTCGAACACCACAACGCCACCATCAAGCACACGCAGTGAACGCTCTACCTCAGCGGTAAAGTCCACGTGGCCTGGGGTGTCGATGATGTTGATACGGTATGAGGTACCCTCTACGGTCCACTCGGCGGTGGTGGCAGCTGAGGTAATCGTGATACCACGCTCACGCTCCTGCTCCATCCAGTCCATGGTGGCAGTACCTTCGTGTACTTCACCGATTTTGTACGAACGACCGGTGTAATACAGAATACGCTCCGTGGTGGTGGTCTTACCGGCATCAATGTGCGCGATAATACCGATGTTACGGTAACGAATTAACGGCGTCTCTCGAGGCATGGCCTTTATCTACTCCTTAGAAGCGTCGCCCAGGCGACATCAACCCAAATCTTAGAAACGACCGTAGTGTGAGAAGGCGCGGTTGGCCTCGGCCATACGTTGCACGTCCTCACGCTTCTTGATGGTCGTACCCGTGTTGTTGAACGCATCGACCAACTCAAGGGCCAAACGCTCAATCATTGGCTTGCCACTACGTGAGCGGGCTGAAGCCAACAACCAGCGGATTGCCAACGACTGTCGGCGCTCTGCTTTTACTTCGACTGGAACTTGGTAGGTGGCACCACCAACACGGCGGGGCTTGACCTCGATGACTGGACCTGCGTTACGCAAAGCACCGTCGAGCACTTCCATTGGGCTCTTCTTGAGACGTTCTGCAGCCATCTCAAGCGCACCATACACAATTGACTCGGCCAAGCTCTTCTTGCCGCGCATCATCGTCTTATTGATGAAATGTGAAATAACCGCACTGCCATAGCGGCTGTCTGGCAGAACTTCACGCTTTACTGTTGTGCCACGTCGGGGCATAGCTTCCCTCTCAACCTACATGAACGCACGAAGGCGTGTGTTACTTCTTCTTGGCTGGTGCAGCGTTCTTCTTGGTACCGTACTTCGAACGACCCTGCTTGCGGTTTGATACACCCTGTGAGTCCAAGGTGCCGCGCACAATGTGATACCGTACACCCGGGAGGTCCTTTACACGACCACCACGGATCAGTACCACTGAGTGCTCTTGCAAGTTGTGACCCTCACCTGGGATGTAGGCCGTAACCTCCATGCCATTCGAAAGACGCACACGTGCAATCTTACGCAACGCAGAATTGGGCTTCTTTGGGGTCATCGTGCGTACCTGCGTACATACACCACGCTTGAATGGTGACCCACTGCCACGCGTTAGTTTGCCCTTCAACGAGTTGTAGTTGAAGCGTAGAGCAGGTGCCTTCACCTTGCGCTCTACTGGCTTGCGGGGCTTGCGAACTAGCTGATTGATCGTCGGCATGCTCTCTGCTTTCTCCTCAGTCCAACAGCACACAAAAAAATATGTTGCCCTCGGATCTGGTCGCAATATACATTGCGCCTTAGAGAAGGGCACGTTGGCTTCCTCGTAACCGATTGTGCATCTGCATCAGCATTTGCAAGGTTGAATGATACCATAGTGAATTATGAGTGTCAAACAAGATACCTACCTTTTACCCCTGTATTCATCCCGTTTTTCATCATTTTTAGATTACAGTAAGATTACAAATAAATTATTATGTTAAATAAAGTGGTTTTTGGGGCAAAATATCGCGCCACCCGGGCGCTTACGCTCCTACCACGGTAGACGCCTGCATGTAGTCGTATACACAAAAAACTATTTACACTCCATCCAATTCTGTGTTTCTTAATCGAAACTTATTCCGTCGTTGATGCCCCTATAACTACCACCCCCACAAATGCTATGATAGAGAAGAACAATGATGTCCGGCCAATCCGATGATGGAAAGGAGTGTGCACCTCTATGAGCATCACCCCCATGGCTCCACGTACCGACCGCTATCATGTTAGCGTTGACGAATACGTCCACTTTCATTCACAAGGGTATCTCGTCGTCAAAGGGCTCGTATCCCCAGCCGAAATTGCTGAGTTGATTGAACATACCGACAATTTGCGCTACGGCCGCGAGGTCATCCCAGGTGTCCCTCTCCCGCCCGACAATCTGACACCAGAGCAACGCGTCCAGTATTGGCTCCGTGTCCACATGCTTCATCGTGTCTCAGAAATCCACGAGCGTTATTTGCTGCACCCCCGCATTCTTGACGTGCTTGAGGCATTGATTGGTCCTGATGTGCTGGCGTTACAGACCATGCTCTTTTTCAAGCAACCCGGGCAACCAGGCCAAGGGTATCACCAAGACAGCTACTATATCCCCTCATTCCCCGATTCGTTGATTGGCGCATGGTTGGCGATTGATCGCGCCGACGAGGAGAACGGCTGTCTATGGATGACCGTCGGCTCGCAGGCCGAGCCAATCTACCCAGACAGTGATGGCCAATCACCGAATGGCGATCAAACGCTCGCGGATCTTGAGCCAATTTATGGTGCCAGCAATACCGATGAGGCCAAGAACGGACTCACCAAGGTCGCTGCTAAGTATGCTGGTCGCGAGATTAAAGTAGAGGTTGACCCAGGCGATGTGGTGTTCTTTGGTGGGCATGTGCTCCATCGATCCCATACCAACAAAAGCAAGGATCGCTTACGCCGGTCGTTTGTGGCGCACTACTGCAACGCCCGTTCCGCAGTCCCCTGGAACCACGGCCAACCGTGGGAGGGTGAGTTGGCCAATTACCTGCATATCCTAGCGCGTGGCACCACGCATTTGCCCTATGGCCAACCCAAGTTCGGCACACCATGTGCCGCAAATCAGCCCCAACCCAAGCGCGACCACCGGTTCCGCGCTATGTCGATGATGCCCAATAGTGGCGGCCTGATGATTATGACTGCCCACGGCGAAGAGCACGACGACGAAGATTAGATTACACTGTTGGTATGCAAATACCGAGACGCTACATCCACACCATAGCCATACTATGCACCACTCTCATGCTCATGGGAGTGGTGTGGTTATCGTTCAACCACACACCAACGACCATTTTCATCGATCCCACTGACAATCGGGCAATCCAGCAGGATTGGCTCCATCTCAATGAAGCAAGCATCATCGAGGACGCCACGCAACGGCCATATCGCTGGCTGGTCGAACAACCCAAAGAGGCGTTCCGCTTCATAAATACGCGAGTAAATCACTCGTTATCCCACATGAGCGTGGTGCTCGGTGAGGCGCTCGGGCATACAAGTTTTTGGATTATCCAAAGCACACTCCAAAACGACGCCCCTACCACGATTAGCATCAACGGCGCAGTGGGGAGCATATCAAGTCCCCTCGCACCCACAATCCGGCGCTATCAGTGGTTAGTACCATATGCATTTGTGCCACAGCAAGACCACGTAATCCCACTGACAAATCAGCAATTCGCCCAATATGGATTTGCCTCATCACAACCGACGACGAGTGCAGATGATCAACGCATCCGGTTGGCACGTTGGTATGGCACCTCCTATGAGCAAATTACACCGGTGAACGGATATGTCATCGGCGGAATCCTCATGCTTGTACTCTGGCTCGCCGTATGGTGGGGGTATCGAGCAGATCTGCGCTGGTATCTCATCATGAGCGGGGCAACGGTGGCGTTATGGGGGATTGAGTGGTTGACCACGGGCACGCTCACCCTCGAGCCACTGATGACACTGCTCGTAAGCACGGTCAGCTGGCAACTGGGGCGGTGGGTAATCCCACACCTGCCACAACGCATCCACATCCCAATTTTTATCGGCGCACTGAGCTTTCAGGGTGTGTACAGTTATGCAACCGCCTATTGGATGCAAGGCGTTGATTTGACGGCATTCAGGGGTTGGGCTGATTTTTGGACATACATTGCTAGCATGCGCATGGCAATGCCAATACCGTTGCTTACCATCGAATACGCCATTTACTGGTTAGGGATACCCGGGCTATGGAGCGTCGGTTACCTCTCAATCCTAGTACGTATCGGCATGATTGTCGGCATCGTCTGGGCGTTCGCACCTTGGTTACGCGGGAGCAACCGTCAGCAGGTTGGCGCGAGTGTTGTCATGATTGGATTGCTCGCCGGGAGTGCATTCGTCTTTCGGTATGATGACCGCAATGTGTGGATGGTCTACGATGCACTGTTTGCTGCGCCACTCATTTGGCTGTGGCGCATGCTCCAACAAGCAACGTTTAAACCACAGCTCATAATTGGTATCGGGTTTGTCATCGTCTGGCTCGATGCACTCAGGCCGTTCATGTTGCCATTCACGCCGATGCTCGTCGCAGTTGTGGCATGGCATGTCTGGCGAAGCGCTGGTCGCTCGGCGTTGCCGTACCTATTTGCGCCACTCATCATCAGTGTCGGCTGGCACGCATATCACATCGTCGTCCTCGAGCAAGCATCGTGGAGTAGTCATACCGGATTTAACATTGCCCGTGCCTGGATGCCCGATCTCGCCATGCAGACGATGGCACAGGCATTACCAGATATGAATAGTCGTGAGTATCTGGCGCTGAGCAACATGCTCGTAGCCCAAAGCATTGATTGGATATTGCATAATCCATGGCTCGCTGTTCAACGCGGTTTCATGTTACTTGGGGCAATGCTGGTCATCCCGGTTGAGATGGCGCGGCTCAATGACGGCGGGATCTACACCGTTATCACGCGCGAGATCCCGTGGTATGTGTCTGGGTATCGCGCACTTATGATTGTAGGAATCATCGCACAGGTCGTTGTACTAATACGCCATGTGCACCAACGACGCTGGTCAGTCGCATGGTGGAATGCATTCATTGTGTTGGCGATTATCGGCATCAGTGCGTTGACCGAGTATGGCGAACAAGCACGATTTATTGCGGCCATGGCAGCGTTGCTGTGGTTTGTTGATACGAACGAGTCACCGCGCACATCATAGCCACCGAGACGCACACTGACCCATATCAGATATGTATAATAGAGAGAGTGTAGCGTAATTTGCGTGCTACACATGTATTATGTCGTGAGCAACACACGAACGGAGTTTCATCTATGAGCGCATACGGTATTACGCTTTTTCTCCATTCCTGGACGCGTTGGGCGCTTTTGTTGGCGGCTGTATTAATTATTGTTCAAGCATTCCGTGGCTGGTCAGGCACACAAGTATGGGATGAGGGCAAAGCCAGGTTGTCGGCAGCGTTTGTCCATCTTTCAAGCCTTCAGCTTGTACTCGGATTGCTGTTGTACGGCGTATTGAGCCCTCTCACTACTAGTGCCATGAGTGATATGGGAGCAGCGATGCGCGACAGCACATTACGCTTCTGGGCAGTTGAGCACATCACCATGATGACGATTGCCATTGCACTGGCCCACATCGGTTCTGGGCGTATTCGCAAGGGTGCTGACGACAAAGCCAAGCATCGGTCTGCTGCAATTTTCTTCACCTTGGCCCTTGTCATCATGATTTCATCAATTCCATGGGATGAGTCGGCACGCCTCATCCGCGGGCTCTAGGATTCTCAATGAGCGTTGATCTGCGTGAGAAAATCATCATCGAGGCGGCAAATCGCTTTGTGGCATCAGGGTATCATGCAGTTTCGATGCGCGAGATAGCCGAGGCATCCGGCGCATCCAAAGCGGCAATTTATTACCATTTTGCTGACAAAGAGGCATTACTGCTGGCCATCATGGAGCAGTCCTTGACGCAATTGATTGGCATCGTACAACGAGCGAGTAGTGCGCAGAGTGATACGATTAGCCAACTCACTGCAATTGTCGAAGGGTTGCTCGGACTCAACGCAGTGCAACGCTCAGCCATGCGCTTGGCCATGTTCGAGTTACAGCATCTAGGCGAGACAGAGCGGCGCAATTTTGCGATGCGGTACGACCGCGAATTCATCGAGCGTATCCGGGCCATCCTGCGCGCC
The DNA here is from genome assembly GCA_046300655.1 of Chloroflexota bacterium. Lineage (GTDB taxonomy): Bacteria > Chloroflexota > Chloroflexia > Chloroflexales > Roseiflexaceae > UBA965. The sequence goes on from JBKCLM010000057.1 coordinate 7,952, forward strand.
GGTCAAGCGAGTGGCATCATCCGCATGGTGGATGTCCAGGCCAGCACGTGGGTTCTCCTCGGTATTCTCTACCCATTCTCGGTTGCCCAAGGGCGTGGCCATGACACCGATCAACTGAGTCGCACGCTGGTCGATTTGTTTTTGCACGGTATTAGCACCCAAAAACCGGGCTAGCGCGCGCACACCATCACAAAGCCCCACACCGTTCTGCATGGATGGTGTGGGGCGTTTTTGTGGTACATACAACCACTGTATTACATATCAACAGGCGACGCGGTTTGACCGTGTACTTGTGCCAGCAACTGGGCCGGCGACAACTCGCCGAGGCTCCGCAGACGCAACGTCACCGGTGGCATCCACGCATCAACCAAAACCGGAATCGGCACGGCCACACAGCGCATCCCTGCACGGGCTGCTGCGGTGGCACCATGGGCTGAATCTTCGAACACGAGGCAACGGGCTGGGTCTTCGTTGATGCGTTTGGCCACCGTCAAAAAAATCTCCGGCGATGGTTTGACCTTTGAGACATCGTCGGATGTGACGATGGTCGCCACACGTTGAATCAAATGATGTTTGGTGAGCCAGCGTGTCACCCAGGCCCGATCGGCGCTTGAGCCAACCGTCAGGGTAATATCATTGGCCTCGGCATAATCGAACAGCGCCAAAACACCCTCACGCACGGGTTCGGCATCACATAATTCAAGGAATCGGGCGTGGTTACGGGTGCGCCAACTCTCGCGGTCAAAGGTGCGACCCAACGCCTTCTCGAGGGCGTCGTAGGCATTAAAAGCGCCAACGGTCCCGAGGCCTTTGCGCCATTCCTCGAGGTGCAGTTCGAGACCGTGCGCATGCCACATCTCAGCCGACACAATAAAATCTTGCGACTCTGAATCAAGAATCGTGCCATCAAAATCAAAAATAAACGTTGAAACAGGCATAGTGCTCCTCAGCAAATCGACACAATTATCCTACCACCTTTGCACACCCATCAATGTTATGATGAAAAGAAAGACATGGTATACAACGGAGTAGCACGATGGTAAGCGTTGATCGATTACACAACAAAGTCATTGCTGTCAGTGGCGGAGCGATTCGCCTCGGCGGGGCAATTGTTGATGCAGCGGCAACAATTGGCATGCGTGTCGCATTCCAATACCACTCGTCCGACCAACGTGCCCGTGCTCGCGTCAATTATTGGCGTGAACGTGGGCAAGCAGTCTGGGCATGGCAGGGTGATTGGTCGCGCGAGGGCGCGCCAGAGGAGTTTGTGGCAGCGACACAGGCACACTACGGGCAGCTTGATGTACTGATAAACAACGCTGGCATCTGGCGACCAACCCCGATTGGCACCGTAACCCGCACCGATTGGCGCGATTTGATGGCAGTCAACGTTGAGGGGATGTTTGCGGCGACACAAGCGGCGGTACCGTTGCTCACCGAGACGCAAGGGGCAGTGGTCAACATCTGCGACGCCGGCGTTTTTCGACCATGGAGCAACTACACACCCTATCTCGCCACCAAAGGCGCGGTAGCCAGCATGACGCTCAGCCTCGCACGCGAGTTAGCCCCGCATATCCGCGTGAGCGCTGTTGCGCCTGGCCTCTCACTGGTACCCGATGATTGGACTGAACAGCGCATTGCCCAGGCCACACAGCATATTCCGCTCAAAAAAGCCGGCACCGCCCAAGACATCGCTGAGGCGGTGTTGTTCTTGGCGGCCGCGCCATATATCACGGGAGTTATTTTGCCCGTCGACGGCGGCGTGAGTTTGCGTTGAGTTAGTCGCGTGGGCGAATTTGACCAGCCGGGCGGCGCGCGGCGTCGTGCGTATCACCATCACCATCATCTTCGGACGCAGCTTCACGGTCCTCGATGATTTTGATGGCAGCATCCATCATATGCGTGCCCCATAGCGTCGTAAATATCGCAAAAAAGAAGACCAGCACAATTACTGATATGACAGAGATGGCCAGCAAAATGGTGGTCAAGATGAGCATAATGATCATCGAGCCCGCAATGGTAAACATCAATCCGGCCGCGTTGCGCATCAACATGCGGATTGGGTGATCGGGGAACCGCATGCTCAATGGCATTAAGAACGCCAGATATATCATCCAGAAAATCGTCAAATAGAAGAACAAGAACGTGAGTATCTGCAAATTACCGGTTGTCGTGCTATAAAACCACATATTGAACGCACATGTATACAACACCACACACCAAATAGCATAGAGTTGTACCTGCCGTTTGTACTGAAAGCGCATGCCGTACCAGACATCAGGGATACGAACGGCTTTGCCATCAACGATTTGGCGCGATACATAGGTCAGACCACCACCTGCAAACGCCAATGCGAATGGAACTAATACGAGCATAACAATCCCACCAGGGACTGTAGTTGGATTGAGCAAAAACGTAATTGCCAGATATGGCAATGGTAATGCGATGATAACCCACATCACATTAGCCAACAATAAAATAAAAAGGTCCTCAAAAATGTTGATACACGCTTGCCAGAAGGTACGGAATGCAATCATGAATTACTCCTTGGGCGCTGTAGTACGTTGATGCATGATAGCCTGGAGGCGTTGGAGTTCACGGTATTCGTGCCACGGCCACGGGGCCGGCGTCAGCATCGCATCAATGATCTCGGGCGACACTGTTGCACATGACTGAATAGCCTGACGTTGTGCATGCAATATCGACCAATGCTGGATAACCTCAATTCTACCCCAAATTCCTGACCACTGTCGACGCCAAGCCAGCACAAGACAGACAATCACATCATACCCAATAATACGTGGCCAATAACGCCACCATAGCGCAGTCGGAAGGCAACGGATGAGCGTACGCCAGCGATTCAAACCAAGCAAGCGTTGCTTGAACGGCGAACCTTGCCCGCTCGTTGCCGAATAGACATGGCGAATGACGGCAGTCGGCACATGCACGCTCTGCCACCCGCGCAAAAGCGCACGCCATGCCAAATCTACATCCTCGAGATAATTAAAGAAGTCATCAGCAAAAAAACCGATATCGTCGAGCATCTGCCGCCGCAACAATACGGCACCACCACTTGCGCCAGGGATGACGACAATATGTGGGGCAATATCATCAAGTGGTCGTGCCATATCACGATCAATCGCGACACCATCACGACGCAAAATAATCCCGCTCGACGCAACCAAGTCTGGTGCATGATCAAACACTAACGTCGCTGCAATTGCTCCAACGCTCGGTAATACCGTCTGGCTCGCTTCTTTGAGGTGTGTCAGTGTATCAGGGGCGACAAACGCATCGTTGTTGATGAGCAAAATCCATGGGTGATGGCAATGTGGGAACGCAGCATTGTTCCCTCCAGCAAATCCACGATTCTCGGGGAGAGCCACTACCTCCACATGTGGATATGCGGTATTCAACCACTGCACGCTCCCATCATGAGAGCCGTTGTCGACGACAATTACTTGGTCATCGGGGGTGAGTGTAGGATACAGATGATACAGACAACGCTCAAGCAAGCGCAGTCCGTTCCAATTCACAATCACTATTGAGATCGGCGTTGTCATGGAGTTGATTGAATAAACTGCCACCAGCGTTGCCAATTTGGTTGCACTGGCCCTGCAACCATCGCTGCAGTATCCTGCAAGAGCGTAGGCGCATCGACACTTTCAGAGGTTTGGTTAGGGTACGTCGGCATCATCACGACATCACCAGGGCGCGCATAGCCGAGTTGCTCACGGGCAACAAGCTCTGCATATTCGCTCGATTCAACGTACTCGACTTCACGTTTGAGTTCGGCGTTGCGTACCACTTGCTCGGCAACCTCGATAGCAAGTGAATCACGGTACTGCTCCAATTGAGCCTGACGGATGATTTGATTGACAAAATTGACGGCAAACAAAAGGAAAACCACCACCATGATAATGGTGGCAGGAGATAGACGGCGACGACCGGAGAACAGACGCCGCCAAATGGTGGAACGTCGCCCGCGCTCGGTCGTCGGTCGTGTGCGCGTACGTGATTGCATACGAGCACCTATCTTTCGTTATCGATCAGGAGTACGGTTGGTTGAGGAAGGAGCCTCAAGCAACAATGGCTCATCGGCATTGGCTGACATGGCACTTTGGCCACGGAACAAACCGCCTGGCTCGATATGAAGTGCTGACGTCGTGATATCGCCCCAAACCTTACCAGTTGGTGAGATTTCGAGTTGATCTACCACGGTAATCTCGCCGCGCACCGCTCCCGAAATATGACAATTCTGCGCTTTGATACTCGCAATAACGCGACCAGTCTCGCCGATAATCAAGTTGCCAAGCACCTCGATATCGCCCTCAACTGTGCCATCAATCCGCATGTTTCCGTCGGACTTGACTGTACCAACGAAGCTTGTATTGCTCCCGATCACAGTTTCTGGCTTGGTGTTACCCACCGTTGCCATAGCGGCTTGGGGCTTTTTACCTCCAAACATTAGGTTTCCTCCGTCTGGTGACAGGCACGTACGTCGTAACAAATCCTTGTGGTGGGAAACCGAACGCAGATGCCTTGCAATCAATGAGCTTTTTGCTCTTGTCTGGTATTATAATCGACTACGATGGGATGGGCAAGAACGAATTGTTTTCAAACAGATGACAAAATCGTTCAAATTCCTCTATCTATGTAGAAAAAGCCATCAATCTCTGCCGACAAACACAATATTCTCATTATCCACACAACATCCCACAGTACAGATCAACTTCCTAAACATTTACGCAAGCAACTGATGTTCAGCCAAAAAACGCCGGTCTTCGGCAGTTAATTTATAACGTTGAAGCATATCTGGACGGCGCAGTGCGGTGCGTAACAATCGTTGTTGGTGACGCCATTTGGCAATTGCTCCATGATTTCCACTGGCTAGCACATCGGGGATTGCTTGCCCCTCCCACACTGCAGGCCGCGTATAGTGTGGGTACTCGAGTAGGCCATCGCTGTGAGATTCTTCGGCAAGTGAATCTGCTTTGATGACACCACCAATCAGGCGTGCGACCGCATCAATAATGACCATAGCGGCCAGCTCCCCCCCAGTCAGCACATAATCACCTATGGAGATTTCTTGATGCACAAATGTTGTCCGAATGCGCTCATCAATCCCCTCATAGTGCCCACAAATCATCATCAAACGCGGTCGTTGCGCTAACTGCACCGCCATCGCCTGATTAAAAGTCTCGCCATCAGGTGTCAGGTAGATTACATGTGGCAGACTGCCATCATGGGCGGTTACATCGCGAATCGCAGCAGCGAGTGGCGCAATCTTCATAACCATGCCCGCGCCGCCACCATACGGCGTGTCATCACAGGTTTGATGGCGATCAGTGGCATGTGCCCGAATATCATGAATATGCATTTGGACATGCCCAGCCTGTTGGGCACGCTTAAGAATACTCTCATTGAGCGGTCCATCAAACATCGTCGGAAAAAGCGTCAAGACATCAAAGCGCATGGTCGCCAACTTTCGACATCAACTTGTAATCGTAGCTCCAATATACTTTTGCTACACTATGTCATAAATGATAGCACACATGTGCTACAATCATACTATGTCACTTACGCATTCTACTATGCAGTAGCTGATATATCCACTTCATTCATACCATGCACACCAAAGGAACGACTCATGAGCACGCTTGCAATTGGTGACGTAGCCCCAGATTTTACCTTACACGACGATGCTGGCCAGTCGGTAACGCTCTCACAGTACCGTGGCCAACGCGTTGTTATCTTCTTTTATCCCAAAGACGACACACCAGGGTGCACCACACAGGCATGTGGCTTTCGTGATAATCATCAAGCACTCTTGGCAGCCGGTGCCGTCGTGTTCGGCATTAGCCCCGACGATGTCAAGTCGCACGCCAAATTCAAACAAAAGTTCAACCTACCGTTCCCTCTCCTGGCCGACACAAATCATACCGTCTGCGAGGCGTATGGTGTCTGGGGTGAGAAGAGCATGTACGGCAAAAAGTACATGGGCGTGACGCGCAGTCACTTTGTGGTCGGCCCAGATGGCACGCTCGTCGATGTCCAGATCAAAGTCAGCCCCGAAGAGAGCGTATCGCGCGCCATCACCCAGATTATCAACAGCTAACACGACGTTACGAAGGAGTAGATCATGACACATCGCACGATTACCGGTGAGAGTACACGGCGCTTGCGCTGGATTGTCACATTACAAGGTGGACTCGATGCCTTGTTGCGCCACCGCAACGATACACTCGTCGCCGGTAGCGTGCCGTGGTATACCACGCCGGGGAGTAGCACCTTTGCCACTCCTGATGTGTTTGTGGCAATTGGCGTCACACGTGGTGAGCGTACCGCATACCGCCAGTGGGAGGAGCACAACGTCGCTCCACAAGTAGTCTTTGATGTGCTCGCCCCGGGCACAAGCATGGTCGGCGTCTGCCGCCAGCTCAAGTTTTATGAGCGTGCTGGTGTCGAGGAGTACTACATGTACGACCCAGATGCCGGTGAGTACCTCGGCTGGCTACACAACGGCGTCACGTTCGAGGAGATTGTCTCCCTAGAGGGCTGGACCAGCCCACGCCTCGGTGTTACCTTTGGAGTGCATAACGGCGAACTGACACTGAGTCGCCCGAATGGTGACCGATTCTTGTCCTATGTGGAACTGGCCGACCTCGCCGAACGCGATCGTGAACGGGCCAACCAAGAACACGAGCGCGCCGAACAAGAGCGCTCGCGGGCCGATTATCACGCTACCCGCGAGAAGATGTTGCTGGCCCGCCTGCGGGCCCTCGGGTTTAATCCGGATGACGTCACCGCAGATAACTTCTCGGTTAGCATTGATACGAGCGAGCAAGCAACTGTCGAATAAATCCATCGTCAATAACACCCTCCCCACATCATTCGTATGAACGACGTGGGGAGGTTTTGTGTGACCAATTACTGCTTCCCAGTCCGTTGATGGCGTGGCCGTGAATGCCACGAGCGGTGACTAAGTGCACTCTCGATGGCGGCCTCGTCAATCATGAATCCATGCTGCGAGACATAGAGTGGAATGCCTTGATCCTGTGCCCACTGACACAGTTGTGGCTGACTAATGCGACAGCGTTGAGCGGCCTCGGCGACGGTGATGCGTGTGTGGTGACGTAGAGTGTGGTGGATCACTGCGTTGAGTCCAGGCCATGCGGTATCGTTGTTCATCGGCATGCTCCTTAAACCAATCCAAAAGGGTCTCACGGCGACAACGCCAACTGTGGACACTCACAAAACTCGTCCCTGGCAATGCGTCAGCGCTCCACAACTGCATGAGCCAGGTCAGTGGCACACCACAATGCACCACCACCTCCGCCATGGTAAGTACCTCAGGGAGCTGCTGTACACCACCAGACCGCATAATTTGCTGCAATCCAACCTCGTAGTAGTCAATCGACGCACCATGCATACGCGACTCCTCTCGTGCTGAAAGCCGAATCACCGGGGGGATGCGCATATGCTACTGTATGATTGTGCCGTTGTATATCCCCCACGCCCTCGGATTTATATCCCCCATTTTGTGGAATTTCACAAAAACACCCACAACACGCATATTGCAACCTGCTTCGGC
>JBKCLM010000058.1:0-14998 GCA_046300655.1 Chloroflexota bacterium
AACGAAAAGAAAATCTGCTGACGCCCACCATCAAGCAAGTTCAGCATGTAATAAAAGCGATAATCCTTGTGGATGACAATCGGCTCGCGCTTGGTCTCGGCCGGATGAGGGATGCCATCTTTGAGATTGGGAAAGGCAAAAATTGCCACGCCCGCAGCGGCAGCGGCCAACCCGAGCAAATAAAAGGCACTGGTGAAGTCAAACCAGCCGTACTGGAACCCGAGTGCCATTAAGACCATGGCTAATAATCCACCAAGGTTGCCGAGCGCAGTCACTGTGCCGAGCACGGTACCTGCTTTGTTCTCGGTGGTGGTGCTCATCGCCAAGGCGTGCTGCGTTTGGAGCCAGGTGTGATAGCCCATTGAGCTGACAATTACCCATGGTGTGACCGTGGCGAAGTCGGTGGCGATGCTGAACAGCGCATAGCCCAGCGCCAACGTCATCAATGCCAGTGTGGTGAGACGTGGCAATGACAAGCGATAGAAGAGCGCCGTCAAAAACAAAATTAAAAAGCCGGGAATCTCGCGGATGGCCGTGATGTAGCCAAATTGCGGTCCGGCCAAACCTAATTCATCGCGAAAGAAGTTGGTGACGATGGCGTGTTGCCCCGACATGGCAAAACTCGCCAGTAACGTGGTCAACGTGATGAGGATGAATCCACGCCGTGCCTCGGGCGTGCGGAACTCTGCCTTGATCATGGTTAGGGGTTCTCCGTCCGATGAAAGACTTCGGCCATCGGTAAACCATACTTTTCGCCCAACTCTGTCGACCACTGACGCATACGCGCATCAAGCTCGGGATTCTCAGCGCCCACTTGACTTGCATGCGCATGTAACGCATGGAGTTTGCGCTCAAATACCGCACTAATATCAATCGCAATATTGGGTTGTGGTGTTCCCACGATATAAATCTCTTTGACCTTGTGGGGCAGGAGCCCCTCTTGGGTCATCAACTCGGGGAAGTCCCACGGGTTCTGGCTGGCCGGATACAGCGCTGCCAACGTGGCCGTGCCGGCCGCGATGTGATCGGGGTGGTAGCGGGCAATGCCCAACGGCACACCCCAGAAGCGCTCCGGTGACTGACAAATTACGCGGGTCGGCTTGTAGGTGCGGAGCACACGCACGATATCGCGGCGCAGTTGGAGTGTCGGATACAATCGCCCATCCGGGTAATCGAGATGGATGACGCCTTTGAGTCCGAGGCGTTTGGCGGCCTCAAGTTGCTCCGCTTTGCGCGTGTCAACTGTCTTTTGGCGTGCAGCCGGGCTGAGATCTGTGGCCTCGTCAGGGCCACCAGCCGAGGCGTCGGTGATGACACAGATGTAGGCATCGTACCCTTCGTTGATCCAGGTCATCAAGGTGCCGGTACTACTGAACTCGGCATCATCGGGGTGAGCCATGATACTCATGGCAACAGGCGTGGTGGTACTCGTCATGGCTATGATTTCTTAGTAAAATAGGGATCGAGTAAGAGTGATAATTGGGCAAGGCGTTCAGGCGGAATCGCCTGTGGCGCAGTCATGATGGCACTTGCGAGTGCGGTATGCGCCGGACTGGTGAATCCCTCACCAATCAATGGAATCGCATGACTGATAATTGATTGTGCCATGGCCGAGTTGGCGTGCATGGTGGCCACAACGGTCTCAACAGTGACGGCGTCGTGGTCAGGGTGCCAGCAGTCGTAGTCGGTGACAAGCGCCAGCATCGCATAGGCCATCTCGGCCTCGCGGGCGAGTTTGGCCTCGGGCAGGGCGGTCATGCCAATCAAATCAAAGCCACGCCGGCGGTTCTCGTTGCTCTCGGCGAGTGTCGAGAACTGTGGCCCCTCCATACAGACATAGGTGCCACCACGGTGGTAGGTTGCACCAGCTTCTTGGGCGGCAATCTCGAGTCGATTGCTCAGCTCGGTATCGAATGGTTTATCAAATGCGACATGTGCCACGATTCCTTCACCAAAAAACGTGCTCGGCCGAATTCCCTTGGTACGGTCGTACAGCTGATGGGGGATGACGATATGCCCAGGTGCATAGTCGTGGCGCAGGCTCCCTACGGCACTGACGGCAATCAGTGAGCGCACACCGAGCATACGAAAGCCGTACATGTTGGCGCGTACGGGGATTTCGCTCGGTGTATAACGGTGGCCGACGCCGTGGCGCGGCAAAAACGCAACCCGCTGACCGGCGATGGTGCCAATCACGAAGGCGTCGCTCGGCGCTCCGTACGGCGTGGTCAGATGAACGGTTTCGATGTCGCTGAGGCCGGGCATGCTATACAGCCCACTGCCTCCGATGACACCAATGGTGGCCTGTGTCATGAGGATCCTCGTTGTTTCTGGTCGCAATTGACGTTAATGTAGCATCATTCTATACTGCATTTGCAGTTCTGTGAAATATACTGCCACAAAGGAGAATGCAAATGACAACCTCACAATTCCATGTGCCCGATATTTCGTGTGACCATTGTGTGCGTGCCATTACCAACGAGGTCAAAGAAGTCAGCGGCGTGACCGCCGTCAAGGTTGACATCCCTACCAAGTTGGTCACCGTTGAGCATAACAATGCGCCACAACCGACCTTGGTGGCCGCCATCAACGAGGCCGGTTTTGATACCGTCGAGCCGGTCGCATAAGATTGTCTGCATGTGACACGCGCCGCCGAGCATTAGCTTGGCGGCGCGTGTGTATCTATGAGTTGGCGGGCTTAATTGGGTCGTACAACAGACTCACAATGATGACACTAGCAATCGCAAAAATAGCCCCTACCCCCAAATTAACATACAGTGCATGCTCGCCCCACGAAAGCCTGGTGCCGATATCAATCTGATTGAATAGGACGCTCCAGCCGATGACCTGTGCAATCATGATGACAATTCGTGTGTTGCGGCGCGCCTTGTCAAACTCACTCCGCATCATATTCACGGCATCATCGAGTGTCCCTGCAAACAAGCAGTGAATAACCTGGCCGGTTGCACTGACGAACTCATTAAATGTGTTCTCAGCTGGTACACCAACCAGGGTGACTGTTTGATTGCTCGCAATTGCGCGATACGAGATGCGCTTGTCTCCCGGGGCGTTGCCGAATTGCCCAAGTCTGAAGAGTAGGGGGCCTTTGGAGTAGATGTATTTTTTATCGACGTCGACGCCCTCGCGCTCTTCTAAGACGGGGTCGGCAGGGAGGTCGATGTATGGCATGGTACTGAGAAGCTCTTTGGTAGGTGTGATGGTGTACTTCCCGATACGCACCCGATCTGCAACAATTACCTCGCGGGCGAGTTCTTTCCAACGCAGTTGTGAATGACTGCTTGATGTATCGTTTTCCCGATACAACTCTTCAACAATCCGTTCGAGTGCCACATAATCACCTCCACGATGATCTGGCGCATCATTGATGGGCGCATCGGTAGTGATAGTATCAGTGATGGCGTACACCGTATTGGGTAATAGTGGTCGGCCTGCCGTATACGTGTCGAGGAGTGTGGCTTTTTTGATGATGGTAGACAAATCCGGCACGCGCTCTTGATAGGCTAGCATGTAGAGCGAACCAGCAATGACGATGATTCCCCAGAGTCCAACCAGTGGTGGGAACAAGCGACCAATGCCGAGGATCTCATTTGCGATAATCGAGACAAGCATCACAAATCCCACGATCATGATAATGCCGCGTGAGGTTGAGTTACTTGATGCGGTATTTGGATCAAGCGCCATCACTATTCCCTTTCATCTTGTCATGTAGCGCTATCATATACGATTCACCCACGATCTGCACACGTGAATCGTGAGACAGCCGTGGGTGATGTGATAGGGAATGGTGAGTTTTACCGGCGCTCGTAGTTGGGTGCTTCTTTGGTGATGGTGATATCGTGTGGGTGGCTCTCAGTCAAACTGGCCATCGAGATGCGGTTAAAGCGCGCCTTGATGCGCAGTTCATCAATTGTGGCTGAACCCACATACCCCATACCGGCGCGCAAACCGCCCACCAGTTGATACACGGTGTCACCCACAGGCCCCTTGAACGGTACGCGCCCGACGATACCTTCGGCCACCATCTTGCGGCTCTCACGCGTGGTTTGGAAGTAGCGCTCGCCGCCACCTTTTTGCATGGCGTCAATCGAACCCATGCCACGGTAGACCTTGTAGCTCCGACCTTCGTACAAAATCGTCTCGCCTGGACTCTCATCAGTCCCCGCAAAGAGCGATCCGAGCATGACCGATTGGGCGCCGGCGGCGATGGCCTTGGTAATGTCGCCACTATAGCGGATGCCGCCGTCACCGATGACCGGGATGCCGAAGGTATCGGCAACCTTTGTACACTCCGAGATGGCCGTAATTTGTGGCATACCAGCGCCAGTCACCACACGGGTCGTGCAGATGCTCCCTGGGCCCTGGCCGACTTTGATGCCGTCCACGCCACGTTCACATAACGCACGGGCGGCGTCGCCGGTTGAGATATTGCCGGCGATGAGTTGGACATGAGGGAAGTGCTCGCGCACCTTGAGGATGCCCTCAAGTACACCTTTTGAATGCCCATGTGCCGTATCGATGGTGAGTACATCGACGCCAACTTTGATAAGTGCTTCGGCACGTTGCAAAAAGTCCCCGCTGATACCAATCGCTGCGCCGACACGTAACCGACCTTGCTCGTCTTTACAGGCGTTGGGGTACTCGATTTGCTTCATGATGTCTTTGACGGTAATCATGCCCGACAACCGCCCGTTGTTGTCTACCACCAACACCTTTTCGATGCGATGCTTGTGCAACAACTCTTTGGCTTGCTCAAGTGTGGTGCCTTCAGGAACCGTCACGAGATCCTCGCCAGTCATCAACTCGCTAATCGGTCGTGAACGATCTGTCTCGAAGCGTAAGTCGCGGTTGGTAACAATACCTACCAGATCACCGTTATGAGTGGTGATGGGAATACCCGAGATGCGGTATTCAGCCATCATATCGAGCGCATCACCGACGGTGCGGTCGTGTGGCATGGTGATGGGGTCGGTAATCATGCCGTTTTCAGAGCGCTTGACCTTGCGCGCCATCTCTACTTGATCATCAATCGATAAGTTTTTGTGGATGATACCCATGCCGCCCTCGCGTGCCATGGCAATCGCTAACCGATGCTCAGTGACGGTGTCCATAGCCGCACTTACAAGCGGTATATTCATCCGAATGCCACGGGTCAACCATGTACTGACATTGGTCGTTGCTGGCAAAACATCCGATGCGGCTGGGATGAGCAAAACATCGTCAAACGTCAATGCCTCACGGGCAAACTTGTCAGCCCAATCGATAGTCACAAAACCCTCCTGCATACATCAGGTGCGAAATATATTCTCACTATGATACTCTAGCGCGTTGTTATCGTCAATCAGGAATGCATATTGTAACGTTGTGACTCGTTGTATCGCGTGTATGATGCGTTATAAAGATTAAGGTATCAAAAATTATTTTTTGATGGTATGTTATTTTTTTGCAATTAACAATTAACAATTAACAATTAACAATTAATTGTTATTTTCATCAACAATATGTAGATGAAAATCAAAAAAATATAAAAATTACAACACCAATGACTATTTAAATCATATTTATTATGGTAGAGTTGTCTAGCGTGTTTTGTGTAATGTGTGCGTTAGGCAACAAGATGAATAGGAATGCTGTGTATGAATCGTTTGCGTGACAAGTTTGTTTGGTTGGGTGTATGTGTGTTATTAGTGATGCAATTTACCGTTGCATATGTACAAACGTCACCACGAACAATCCCTACCACATTAAATCCATCTGCTACTGGTGCTGCAGGTGTGCGTACGATGGCTAATACGTCGTTTGAGAATGTAACATCGACGTGTACGGTTAGTGTGAATACATGGGTATATTTGAAAGAGGCGTCGCTTAATGGTTGGTTTACCTCGCATGCACCGTTTAATGAGAAGTGTAATGCTGGGACTACGACATTTGGTACTGGATTAGATCGTGTGATTGAGTTGAATCGTTATACTACGGCGCCCGATGGTAATTACTATGCATCATTGAATGCGGACCATGCGGCGTTTTTATTTCAGAAGTTGTGTATCTCGAGTGGTGAATCATTCGATTTTTCATTTTGGCATAACGGTAATCCGAGCGAACAGCACAAAATGTCATTTCGATTGGGTATTCCTGCCAAAGGACCTGGAACGTTATCGGCTGATACATATTCGCGCGAGATCATTCAAATTGGCACGCAAGTCAGTGGCACATCATTCGTAGCGACGTCAGCGAATGTCATTTCGCAAAGTGCAGACACCACTGGCGTAACGACTCAACTCCTTTCGCCGCCATCCGCAAGTACCAAGTGGGGTGTGTATGCCGGCACGCACACGTTGCCAGCAACAGGATGGGATGGTGTATTTAACATTGGATTTGAAGGTATCTTTCCTACGGGTGGTGCCGGTAATTTGCTCGACAAAATTGAACTTGGTCTTTCACCAATTGCCGATCTTGGTGTGACCCGAGATACGAGCATTGGTGAGCAGTCGAGCGGGAGCATCAACATCCGTATTAACGGCCGTGTCACTGGCACAACCAAGTTAGTCCTCAAAAAGAAAGAGGGCACGGCAGTGAGTGATACTGACTTCACGCTTGGTACGGCTGATGCGGGGACATACGGTACTGCGTCTGTGAGTCACACCGCAGGGAGCAATATTTGGGTGATTACCGTACCACCGGGTGATTACGATGGTGGTATCTTCCCGGCCAACGATGTTGGCGGTATCACGATTCCATTTACGCCATCATACGATATGGTCAATGAGGCGAATGAGTATGCATGGTTTGAACTCTTGGATGAAACAACTGGGGTGACGGATGGTGGTACGGGCAATTGGATGTTTGCCGACCCAACCTGTGATGGCTCATTTAAGTCGGATGGTGCAGTGTTTACGATTACGAACGTGAATCCGACGGCCACGCCAACGCTCACGCCATCAAATACGCTGACGCCTTCACTTACACGGACCCCGTCAAATACATCGACGCCTTCCCGAACGTTTACTCCTTCGCGGACATTTACGGCGACTGCGACTGATACAGCCACACCAACGAATACGTTTACGCCGACCAACACCTTTACCCCAACGCCGCATCCATTTGCGATCAAGGATGTGGCAGTCGGCGCGTCGTTTACATTGGCTGTGCTCCAAAATGGTTCATTGGCAACTTGGGGATTTAATCGCGAGGGACAGGCATCATTACCTCGTTGGATGGCAACTAAGTTGGTTGACCAAGTTGAAGTAGGTTCTAATTATGCCGTAGCACTGGGTACTGATGGTCGTGTCTACGGCTGGGGAGCCAATGATTTTGGCCAGCTCGCTGTTCCCACTGCAGCGTTGAGTGGTGTCCGTACCATTTCTGCTGGACTCGGTCATGTGCTGGCAATAAAAACGAACGGTGATTTGGTAATTTGGGGACGTAACGACTTTAAGCAAATCAATGCACCGTTGGTGGTCCGTAAAGGCATTAGTGCGGTATCAGCCGGTCACTCGCATTCACTTGCAGTCAAAGATGGCAAGGTCATTGCATGGGGACGTAATACATGGAGCCAAGCCAACGTGCCAGCAAACCTCTCAAATGTGACTGCTGTAGCTGCCGGGTTTGATCATTCATTAGCACTCAAGAGAGATGGTACGATTGTCTGCTGGGGTCGTAACAATGAGAACCAGTGTCGGATTCCGAACGGGCTCAAAGATGTCATTTCGATCAGTGCAGGTGTCGGGTACTCACTCGCATTAACGCGTGACGGCGTGGTGTATGGATGGGGCCGCAACAACTTTGGTCAAGCCAGCATTCCAAATAGCATCAGCAAAGCCGGCGCAATTGCAGCAGGTTATGTGAATTCCGTGATTGGTTTGCGCGATGCCAATGTGGTTGCGTTCGGTGATTCAACGCTCGGATCATTAGTATCACGCACACCAACAGTGACACGTAGTTGTCGCGTCAATAACAAAGTGTGCTGACGCATCATCTTTGTACACAATGAATCCACACCCGATAGGAGTCATCCTATCGGGTGTGTGCGTGTTACGCTACAATAGCGGTATATATTCTGCGTGCCGTTGTTTTGTACAACGTGGTGAAGGATACGTATGCCACTCGATGTCATGACTTTGGCCAATCAAGTACGCGACATGACCAAACTTGCCGTTGATGGATCGGCCGAGCGCTTGGTGCGTCGGCGCAAAATCCAACAGCTTATCGATCGCCATGTTGGCCACGAGGATCACTGGAACGACGCAGTCGTGCTGAGCGAGCGGAGTGTATGGCTTCAGTCAACCGTAGTCGATACCTTTGACACGGTGCATCATCTCCCTCCCGTGCCCACCGATTACGCCTTAGTGGCTGCCGATGGTTCACAACTCGATGTCGAGCGCCATGGCATGGCGATTTGTTATCTGATTAACATCGGCCGCGTCTTTTTGCGGTATGGTGCGCACCCTATGGCGCGTTTGAGTGCCATGCCCACCTTGGGATTCCGTGATCATGAGCTCTATATCACCGATGGTATGCGCCGTGTCCCCGTTGAGGGCCAGCTCCTCAATGCTAAGCGCGATGTTGCCGAGGGTACCGCATTGGTTGGGTTGGTCGATGAGTTCATTGATCAGTCAATCCCGGCAATTGCGCTCCAAGATGGCACATTGGTACGCTGGAACTTGGCCAACAGCGAAGATGCCGTGCGCGAGGCGCTCCTTACGCCGTATCTTGATGCACTTTCTGCCCTCAAAGCGCGGCGTATCCCCGTTGCCTCGTATATCAGTCGCCCACGCTCGCCCGAGATGATGGGCATGGTTCGCTTGATGCTCTGTCCAGACGTCGATGTGCCGGCACGCAAAGGTGCTGTGTGTGACAAATGTAGCGATGTGGCCGCTGGGCGACAACCCTCGTGTACCATGGCTGATGACTTTGCGGATGCCGACATTTATGCTGATCGCCTCAAAGATGGTCAGCGCGGCCCGTTACACGTCTCGCTGGCGCGTGCCAATCGTGATTACTACGGCGAGCACGAGATTCATTTCTTTTATATGCGTGTGGCTGATGAGATTGCGCGCGTCGAAATCCCCAAGTGGGTCGCTACCGATGCCGATTTACTCAATCGAGTGCATTCAATCGTCTACGACCAAGCAATGCGTGGTCAAGGCTACCCAGTAGCACTAGCTCGGGCCCATGAGCAAGCAGTGGTCAAAGCGAGCGACCGCCGTGTGTTTTTGGAGATGGTCGAGCAGTCACTCATCAAAAACGAAGCGCCTGCGCTGAATTCGCGCAAGCGCTCAAGCAAAGAATTTCAGGCGTTGTAACTGTGCCACTCAATCGATTAGTCGCGGCGCAGGCGCTGGGTCATGCGGGCATAGAACGAGCTCGGCGGGTAGACGCGTGCAAATGTGCAGGTGCGATTCGAGCGTTTGATGGTGACGGTATCGCCCTCTTGCATCGGGTGGTGATCGTCGCCATCGGCATAGACGGCTGCGCTATGGCGCCCCCGCAACGTCAGTTGCATGGTGGCGTCGTCATCGAGCACCAGCGATTTGATACTCGTCATATGGGCTGCAATCGGCACCAGAATGATATTGCGCGATCGCGGATCGACAATCGGGCCGCCGGCAGATAGAGCATAAGCGGTTGATCCAGTTGCTGTTGATACAATCACACCATCGGCGTGGTAGGTGGTCAAGTGTGAGTCATACAAACGCACGTCAACGTTGATAATGCGGTTGATATCGCGACGGGCGACGACGATTTCGTTAAGTGCTAAGAACTCAACTGATTGACTTCCGTCAACATGGTCAACTTTGCCCTCGATCATGGTGCGTTCGTCACGCCAGCCGCCACCATCAAGTACTGTGGCGATGCCATCATAAAAGGTGTCGGGCTCGAGCTCGGCCATAAAGTTGAGGCGACCGAGGGCCACCGGCAAGATGGGCACACCGCAACGTTCGGCCAAACGTGCAGCGCGCAACACGGTGCCATCGCCTCCAGCGGCTACGACCAAATCGACACATTCGATAGCGCTGTTTTCGCGGCCGAGATGCGATGCACCACGCCATACATCGAGTCCCCGTGCTCGCAACCAATCGGCGGCAGCTTCAGAGAAGCGCACGCTGGTATCAGAAAACGGATTATAAAAGACTCCCACACGCATGGTTGGTATCCTCTAGGCGTGCGTCATTGCAACTTCAAGGGCGTCGGCGACTTGGCTGATATCTTGTATGTGGTGAAGTGTATCACAAGCAGGTCCAACTACCAATAGCGGAACCGGATTCGTGGTGTGACTTTTTTCGTGGGGGCGCTCAAAGTTACCATGGTCGCTCGAGATAACCAACGAATCATGCGGGCGCAACCGGCTGACAATCCCTCCGATAAGCCGATCAATCCGGGTGACGACCTCGGCGACATCGACATCAGTACGTCCATGGCCGACCAAATCCGTCAAAAACGTCTCGTACAGGGTAACCACATGTTGTTGTGCGAGCGTGGCGAGGTTGACACCTGCGGTATAGGCATCAATAGGCTTGATGAGATCCGCATGGCGCTGATGCATCACGTGGTTGGTGATATCCCACGAGAGAGCCTCGCCGCGGGCGAGGTCGTGTTGTGTGCGGAATTGTACCTCGGCTCCCTCGGCAGCAATCACGCTGGCGGATTTGCGCAGTTTGCGGAGCTCGATTGCCTGCCAAAACCCTTCGTCGAAGGCATTGGCAAAGGCTGTGGTGCCGTATTTGCGGCCACGTTGCAACATACTTTGTTGCCGTAACGTGTCGTGGAGGGCCGTCGGTGGGAAATGGGTTTGGTGGCGTTGTACCAGTTGGGCCGCATTCACGCCAGCAAATAATGCCGTCTGACCTGTGCCACTTTGGGGCAGGCCAGGCACGCCTAGCGTGGCATCGATGGGTTTGAGTAAGATATTGCGGTCAGTGGCATAACCAATTGAATCATGAATCAGCGGACCACCGATGAGCCCCTGGATATATGGTTGTGGGACGTGGGCAAATGGATTGTGGAGGTGTGCGCTATCAAGCCCGATACCATCAATAAATACAAAAATAATCGCCATGCCGACTCTTTCTTTTGCCGTGTGATTCAGTATACTGCGATTCGTACGCGGTATGCGTATATATTGCGTTCATAGTTGACATATGTCGCAAAAAGCGAGTATAATCTTGATTGGTAAAAATCCGCGGGACATCAGCGTCCGGATTGATTCGGGCGCTTGTTTTGTGTCTTGTATTCGCGTCTGAACAGCGCACCGCGGGCGAGTTCAGCTAGTGGTTTTGGGCTGAGGAGAATCTCCAGCATGAGTCAGGGTCACGACACAAATTTCGATTGGACGCAACTACTCAACGAGTACGATTACGCTCGTCCGCAGCGCGGTGAGGTGCGTGAAGGCGTCATTATGAAGATCGAGCCAGATACGATTTTGGTTTCGATTGGTTCAAAGCGCGAAGGCATCATCCCGTTCGGTGATTTGCGCTCAATGGGCGATGATTTCACCTCGACACTCAAAGTCGGTGATACGCTCCAAGTGTATGTGCAGGATCCCGAGAACCGCGACGGTGAGTTGGTCCTTTCGGTTGGCATGGTGCAAGTGGCTCGTGACTGGGAGGAAGCCCTCCAGCTCCAGGCCGAGAGTGGCATCGTCCAGTCAGCCGTTATCGGCTGCAACAAGGGTGGGTTGTTGGTGCAGTTCAACCGCATTCGCGGGTTTGTGCCTGCCTCACAAGTTGCGCAGTTGCATGGTCGCACCGCCGCCGAAGAGCGCCAGCACGCTTTGCAGCGTATGGTCGGTCAGACCATTCCGCTCAAGGTCATCGAAGTCGACCGCGAGCGCAATCGCTTGGTCTTGTCAGAGCGCTTGGCCACCCAAGAGTGGCGCAAAGCCCAGAAGCATCGCTTGCTCTCAGAGCTCCAACAGGGCGATGTTCTCAGTGGTCGCGTCAACCAGCTCACCAACTTCGGTGCCTTCATCGATCTTGGTGGTGCCGACGGTTTGGCCCACATTTCAGAACTTTCATGGCAGCGCGTCAACCACCCACGTGAGGTGTTGTCACCTGGCCAAGAAGTACAAGTCATGATTATCGAAATCGATGCTAGCCGCGAGCGCATCGGTCTCAGCTTGCGCCGCTTGCAACCCAATCCGTGGGACACCATCGAGCAGCGCTACACCATCGGTCAAGAAGTCAGTGGCCCAGTCACTAACCTTGCACCGTTCGGTGCCTTTGTTCAGGTTGAGGACGCCGTCGAGGGCTTGATTCATGCTAGCGAGATTGACGACGAAAACGCCGTCATCCCACGTGACAAGATTCAACCCGGCCAGATGATTACGGCTCGTATTATCAGCCTTGATCGCCAGCGCCAACGCATGGGCCTCAGCCTCAAGCAGCCCGAAGAGATCGCCAAGATGTTGGCCGAACAAGCTGCCAAGAACGAAGCCGTCGAAGAGACGACCCAGGAATAATCAGTCGTTCAGCACAAAAGGCGGGCGGTGGAATTTGTTCCACCGCCCGCTTTATTTTGTCCCTACACACACCTTAGCGCTTGAGGGCCTCGGGATTGAGGCCTTGTAACTCGGGGATGACGAAGCGGCCGTCTTTGCGGATGAGCACGTCGTCAAACCAAATCTCGCCACCTCCGACCGCTGGGTCCTGGCGTGACACCAAGTCCCAGTGGATTTGGCTGTTGTTGCCGTTCGAGGCCTCTTTGTAGCACTGCCCCGGCGTGAGATGGAACGAGCCCGAGATTTTTTCGTCAAACAAGGTATCACGCATGGGATTGGTGATATACGGATTGACGCCCAATGACCACTCGCCGAGGTAGCGCGCCCCTGCGTCGGCATCCAAAATCTCATTGAGTTTGGCGGTATTTGCGCCGGCGTCGGCCTTGACAATCTTGCCCTGCGCAAACTCAAAGCGCACATTGCTAAACACCGTCCCACGATACAGCGACTCACAGTTGTAGGTGACATAGCCCTCGGCCGAGTCAACGACTGGGCAGGTATAAATCTCGCCGTCGGGGATGTTGCGCTCGCCGTAACAGGGTACGACGCCAATACCTTTGATGCTAAAGCGCAAATCGGTGCCTGGGCCTTTGATGTGCACGCGGTCGGTACGGCGCATCAAGGCCTCAAGTGGCTCCATCGCTTTTTGCATGGCAATGTAATCAACACCCGTACACACATTAAAATAAAAGTCCTCGAAGGCCTCGGTGCTCATGCCGGCTGACTGGGCCATCGATGGCGTGGGCCAGCGCAACACAACCCACTTGGTGTGCGGCACGCGCACCGCACTATGGACATGATTCCACCAATGCTTTTCGTACAAATCCATGCGCTCGCGCGGCACGTCGCTCATCTCGGTGGTGTTGTGCGATCCGCGCATGCCCACGTAGCATTGCACCGCCTCCATGCGGGCGCGTTCGACTGCCCCGATGGTTTGCATTTGCTCGAGGGTGGCGGATTGATACAGCGCTCGCAACACGGATTGCTGATACGTGCTGACTAATGGGTAGCCGCCGACATGTGCTACGGCGCGGATGAGTGCAACTGTCATGTCGCTGGGGATGTCAAATGCCTCGATTAAGACCTTCTCTCCTTGTTGGACCCGCATCGAGTGGCGCACCAACAATTCGGCGAGCTGTGTCATTCGTGGATCAAGCATGGGTGTCCTCTTTTTGCCTCATAAAGAAAAGAAAATGAACATGTCAAGCATAGCATAGATAGTACCAAATTTATGCTATACTGACCGACCGGTCAGCCGGTGTGGAGGTGTGATATGGAGATGAGTGAGCGTCAGCGCAATCAGCTACTCTTGGTGCTCTTTTTGGGCGTGTTGATGGCCGCCATGGATATCGCCGTGACGGGGCCCGCACTACCGGCCATGCAGAGCCAACTCGGGATGGACGTGGCCACGGGCGCATGGATTTTCGGTATTTATATTTTGGCCAACCTGGTTGCGACGCCATTATTGGCGAAGGCATCGGATCGATATGGTCGACGGGTGAGCTTTTTGGCAAGCGTGTTGATTTTTGGTATTGGATCAGTTGTCGTGGCGAGTGCCACTGATGTGACGGTGTTGCTCGTTGGTCGGGCTATTCAAGGATTCGGTGCAGGCGGTATCTTCCCGGTGGCGAGTGCCGTGGTAGGAGATGTGTTCCCGGTGGAGCAACGTGGTCGGGCCCTAGGATTGATTGGTGCCGTATTTGGCATTGCCTTTTTGATTGGCCCCATCATCGGTGGTGTGTTGCTGTTATTCGGCTGGCCGTGGTTGTTCTGGATTAATATACCAATCGTGGTTCTGATTATGGCATTAGGGATGCGTTTATTACCAACCGGTGGTGGCACACAAGGTGCGCCATTTGACTGGTTGGGGAGCCTTGTGTTGAGTGGGTTCTTGATTGCCTTGGCCTTGGGTTTACAAGGCGGGCTTGAGCGTGCCCCATGGGCATTACTGATTGCTGTTGCACTCGTACCGGTGCTCATCATGGTTGAACGGCGCGCCATTGATCCGGTGGTGCAGTTACGGCTGTTTGTGCGCGGGCAAATCGTGATTATCTTGGCGTTGGCGTTTGGGGCAGGTATTGCCGAGGCTGTCACACTCTACATCCCATCGTTGCTGGTGAGTGCCTACGGCATGAGTGAATCCACGGCGAGCTTCCAGTTGATTCCATTGGTGTTGGCGATGGCCGTAGCATCGCCCTTGTCGGGGCGTATGCTCGACAAGGTGGGGGCGAAGCCGGTGGTATTGAGTGGTGTGGCATTGATGATTGTCGGTTTGATTGTGCTCGGGGTATGGCCGACATCACTCGTGTTTTTTTATGCGTTCTCTATCTTATTTGGATTTGGTATTGCCGTCTTGCTCGGTGCGGCGTTGCGCTACATGATGCTAGCCGAAGCGAGCGAATCAGAGCGGGCACCTGCACAGGCCATGCTGACCATTACGATTAGTGTGGGGCAGATGATTGGTGCCACCATGATGGCAACTGT
>JBKCLM010000059.1:0-2748 GCA_046300655.1 Chloroflexota bacterium
GGGTATGTGCCCTTGTGCCTGCAGGAGCTGGATGACTTGCGGGCAATCATGGCGGAGTGCGACAATCCACGGATCGCTCGCATCACTCAGCTGGGCACTGATGTCGCCGAAGAGCTGCATGCACGATGCGAGCTTGAGCACGTCGATATGGGTCCCCATCAACGTGTTGGCATCAATGCACGTGAGTTGTGTGCGTACACATGTGGTGATTTCGGCTAAGCGTTTTCCCAGCACAGGATGACGCAGATACGCAATGGCCTCGGTGTCGTCGGCGATGCCGTAGTAGACTGCCATGTGCGAGTGGCCGAGCCCACGCCGCTGTGGGAAGATGTACCACATCCAGTGGCGTTGTTTGGCGCCAGCCTGCATCTCGGCGAGGGCATCAGCATAGCCGTCGTGTGGCTGGTTTTGCGCCACCACAAAGCGTTTGAGTGTGTGGTCGGTGTCGTATAACATCGGCTATTTGCTCAATTCCTCGATGGTGGTGACAACGCGGTTAATCTCTTCGATCAGCGACTTGCAACGGTAGTTATTCGGTGCCGCCAAAAACGCGTTGGCCAAGGCCCGATAATACCAGAGCGTGCCCTCTTTTTTGCTGCTAAAACGCTCCCACACCTCATCACCAAGCGCACGATAATCGCGCAAAATCGACTGACTATTGTGCAGTTTATCTGCGGCCGTAATCAACAATTCTGATGGAGTTTTGCGATAAATACTCGCGACATAGGCCTCTTTGCGGCTGTTCCATTCGGGTTTGCGCTCCATCATGGTATCGGTACAGCTCACCACCAAATTAGCAACCGTATCGCCGAAGCGCACGCGAATATCGTTGACGCGTTTGTGCCCACCCGCATCCTCAGCGGCGTCGTGCAACAAGGCGGCGATGGCCTCGTCCTCGGTGGCACCATGCTCGAGTGCAATGCTTGTCACTGCCATCAAATGTGAGATATACGGGATGCCAGCGCCTTTGCGGATCTGGCCGGCGTGGATGATACACGCGTATTGGAGCGCCTGCTCAAATCGGGGGGATAGCACCATGGATTGGTCCTTTCTTTTAAAAAACGCCACACGATTGTACTTGTCATTAAATACGTAATACTGATATGATTTATTGTATCACAAAAAATGATAAATACCGAGAGATGCATGACCATGCATCTCTCGGTATCGACAAGCGTTATCGTAATAGATTGATGAATTACAAGCCGCGTTCGCGCTTAATCTGATCGACGTCTGACTCGACCATCATGGTCACCAACTGCTCAAAGCTGACCTCGGGCGTCCAGCCCAACTTGGTGCGGGCCTTAGCCGGATCGCCGACGAGCAAATCGACCTCGGCTGGTCGATAGAAGCGTTCGTCAATGACCACGTGATCCTCGTACTTAAGACCCACATGGCCGAAGGCAATCTCGCAGAAGCGGCGCACGGAGTAGGTCTCGCCGG
This sequence comes from Chloroflexota bacterium, assembly GCA_046300655.1. GTDB lineage: Bacteria > Chloroflexota > Chloroflexia > Chloroflexales > Roseiflexaceae > UBA965. The sequence continues at coordinate 1,444 of JBKCLM010000059.1, forward strand.
TAGACACGACATAATCGTCGGGCGTCTCCTGCTGGAGCATCAGATACATGGCGCGTACGTAATCTTTGGCATAGCCCCAGTCGCGTTTGGCGTCGAGGTTGCCGAGGCGCAATTCTTTGTCGATGCCCAATTTGATGCGGGCCACGCCGTTGGTGATTTTGCGCGTGACAAACTCGAGGCCACGGCGTGGACTCTCGTGGTTGAACAAAATGCCGCTACAGGCGTACATGTCGTAGCTCTCGCGGTAGTTGACGGTAATCCAGTGGCCGTAGAGCTTGGCCACACCATAGGGTGAGCGTGGGTAGAACGGCGTGCTCTCGACCTGTGGTACCGCCTGCACCTTACCGAACATCTCGGATGAGCTGGCCTGATAAAAGCGAATCCCGGGATCGACGACGCGAATGGCATCAAGCATGCGGGTGACGCCGAGGCCGGTCACCTCGCCAGTAAAGACTGGCTGACTAAACGACGTCTGCACGAAGCTCTGGGCTGCCAGGTTATACACCTCGCTAGGGCGATGCTCACGCAGCAGGTTAATCAATGAGACCTCGTCGAGCAAATCGCCCGTGGCCAACGTTACTTTGTCCTGAATATGCCGAATGCGCTCGAAGTTGACGGTGCTCGATCGGCGAATCATGCCGATCACGTCATACCCCTGCTCCAACAAAAACTCTGCCAAGTACGACCCATCTTGACCGGTGATACCGGTGATTAATGCGCGCTTACGACTCATGTCTCTCCTCAAAAACACTACCTAGTCAAACAGACTATACTGAATAGTAGCATGTGCCCGAGTACTTGTCTGCTAAGTGACTTATCGTCTAGGTGATATTTGTATGACTGAACCTGAATCGCTGGGCAAACGCATCGCAACTATGCGCGTGGCGCGCGGTTGGACCCAAGAGCGCCTGGCTGAGCGTCTGGCCGTCTCACGCGTGGCCGTCTCGCATATCGAGATGGGCTTGACCATGCCCGGCGAGCGCACCGTCGTCATCTTGGCCGGTTTGTTCGGTGTTGAGCCACATCAATTGGTGGTCGGCACCTCGTACCCTGTGGCCAAGCGCGAGCGCCTGCCGGCTGTGGCCGCACGCTACACCCATGCCGAGCATCTGAGTGCCGTGCTCGACGCCGATCTCGCCTGGCTCTCCACTGGCGCGCAGCGCCCCGGATTACGCCAACACTGGCTCGATCGACTGGCACAGGCCCGGCAACACACCACTGATTTGCATGAGTTGGCCATGCTGCGTGAGCTTGAGATGATTGTTGGCCAATCGATACCGTAGGGGCGTCCGAAAGGGCGCCCCG
>JBKCLM010000060.1:0-66129 GCA_046300655.1 Chloroflexota bacterium
CAAGGGGATATGGACTATCTGTATCGGTCAAGGTACGCACTGCAATCCGCGGGGCCAACCCAGACAACGTATGAAACAACCCAAGTGCATCAATAAACAATGCCTCATCGCGTGGGACCAAACGATCTTGTTGCGTCGCCAACAAGTCTAGATCACGGATTGCATGCCATCCCTCTTCGAGGAGTACCATTGCACTCGGCACGGCAATGCCGGCACGCTGCGCCTTGGCGAGGCGCAACGCCTTGGCAGCGACACCACGTGATACGAGATATCGTTGTTGTAATGCAATAACAAATGCAGATTTGGCCATGCGCAGCGACTACCTGTCTCCTGTATTCTGCCCGGGCACGCAATTATCCTGTATTCCTACTACGCATTATAATACAGCTATATCAGCGTTTCTAGGACGAATTCATGACACTTCACTCGTACCGCGGCCTGACACTCCTCTATTTGTTCTGGGCCACTGCGTTATGCAGTCGCGCCATCTGGCAATATACGACACGCAGTGGCAATCTCATACCCACGCATCTCTCACTTATTGCAGGTATCATCTATCTGGCAATCGTCGTTTGGGCCTGGCAAGGGCGACGCAAACGACTGATTGCTGGGCTCATAGTTGAACTTATCGGCGTTATAGTTATCAGCATCAGCGAGTTCATTTGGCCGTTGCCATACGCAAGTGCCTGGTCAGGATTTGGTAGCGGGTACCTGTATATGCCAATCATCCTGCCTATCGTTGGGCTCGTGCATCTCTATAGGACACCACGGCAATAACTTGACAAGCCGTAATGCCCTCATCTATACTTGCAGTAGTTTGTACTCCCAGCTTTGGAGTCATCGTGATCGTTTCGTCACTACGCTCGCTACAGCTACTTCGCCAGCCCACGCTACTACGTGGGTTTGACGTGTGATGCGGTAGGGACACCGAGCGCCTGTACTAGGACTTGTACCTCTCCCGCAACACGGGAGAGGTTTTTTGTGATTGAGGAGCCAATCATGTCAGAGCAAAAGCGCGATCGTTTTGATCCGTCCATTGAGGCCAAATGGCGCGAGTTCTGGGCCAAGGAGGGCATTTTCAATGCCGGTCGCCGCCCCAATGCCCCACACCGCTACATCCTCGAGATGTTCCCCTATCCGAGCGGTGATTTGCATATCGGCCACCTCAAAAACTACGTCATCGGCGACGTTTTGACTCGCTTCTACGTCTCCCGTGGTTACGACGTCATGCACCCCTTCGGCTGGGACGCCTTCGGCTTGCCCGCCGAGAACGCCGCCATCAAGCGTGGCATCAACCCTGCTGATTGGACGAATGCCAACATCCAAGAGTCCAAAAACTCCCTCAATATCGCTGGCATCATGTACGACTGGAGCACCGAGCTCGCCACCTGTAAACCAGACTACTACCGCTGGACACAATGGCTCTTCCAGCTTCTCTACAAACGTGGCCTCGCTTACCGCGCCAAATCACTCGTCAACTGGGATCCCGTCGACCAAACCGTACTCGCCAACGAACAGGTTGACAGCGAAGGTCGTAGCTGGCGTAGTGGCGCCAAAGTCGAGAAGCGCGAACTCGAGCAGTGGTACTTCAAAATCACTGCCTACGCCGAGCGGTTGCTCCAAGATCTCGACAAGTTGACCGATTGGCCCGAGCAGGTCAAGACCATGCAACGCAACTGGATCGGCAAAAGTGAAGGCGCCGAAGTTACCTTCGCCAGCCCAGCCGGCGACTTGGTCGTCTTTACCACTCGCCCAGACACCCTGTGGGGCGCAACCTTTATGGTGCTTGCACCGGAGCACCCCTATGTCGCACAGTTGACCGCTGCCAACAAAAAGGCCGAGGTCGATGCCTACATCGCCAAGGCCAAACTCACCAAAGAAATCGACCGCACCAGCACGGCCCGCGAGAAAAGCGGCGTCTTCTTGGGCAGTTACGCCACCAACCCAGTCAACGGCGCCCAAATCCCAATTTGGATTGCCGACTACGTCTTGATGGGCTACGGTACTGGCGCCATCATGGCCGTGCCCGCCCACGACGAGCGCGACTTCGCCTTTGCCCGCCAATTTGGCCTCGACATCATCGTGGTAGTGCAACCCGATGGGCAGAACCTTGATGGCAAGTCTATGACCGAGGCCTGGCCAGGCGAGGGCAAAATGGTCAACTCAGGCCCACTCAACGGCATCGCTGCCGGTAAGGGCGACGGCCAAAGCGTCAAAGCTGCCATCAAATGGCTCGAGACGCATGGCAAAGGCAAGGGCACCATCACCTACCGCCTGCGCGACTGGTTGATTAGCCGTCAACGCTACTGGGGCGCGCCAATTCCGATGCTCCACCTCGAGGATGGGAGCATCGTGCCCGATCCACGCTTGCCCATCGAGCTACCTCAGGTCGAGGATTATCTACCCAAGGGCAAGTCGCCACTGGCCGCAGCCACCGATTGGGTCAATACTGTGGATCCTGTCAGCGGCCAGCCGGCCAAGCGCGACACCGATACCATGGATACATTCGTTGATTCATCGTGGTACTTTTTGCGCTTTGCTGACGCCCAAAACGCCGATGAAATCTTTGCCAAAGACAAAATCAGTCGTTGGATGCCCGTCCACCAATACATCGGCGGCATCGAGCACGCAATTCTGCACCTGCTCTACTCACGCTTTATCACCAAAGTGCTGTACGACGAGGGCCTTGTACCCAACGATGAGCCGTTCGAAGCCCTGTTCACCCAAGGAATGGTCCAGCGTCGCGTGCGCACACAGTTGACCAACAGCGCTGCCGGCCTCGAGTTCCCCGAGGAATTGCGCCGCAAAATTGAATTGCCGGCCGGCGTTGTCTCAGTGGAGATAGCACGCTCCGCACTCAAACAACACGGCTATACGCTCGAAAGCGATACAAATCAAGGCTTCGAAGCAGTGAGCGGACCCGTCACCATGTCCAAGAGTGCCGGTAACGGTATCCCAGTTGGCCCATTTGTACGTCAGTATGGCTCAGATGTAGCTCGCATCGTGGTACTCTTTGCCGCCCCACCCGAAAACAGCATGGAGTGGACCGACGAGGGTGTTGCCGGTGCCCAACGCTTCCTTAACCGCATCATGGCACTCTTCATGACAGAACGTGATGCAGTTGCAGCCCACAAACCCGGCAGTGTGACCACCGCCACAATTGCCGACCACGAACGCGATTTGTGGCGTGCATTACACATCGCTATCCGCAAGATCTCCCAAGATACTGACGCGTTCCGCTTTAATACCGCCATCGCTGCCATGATGGAGTTGCTCAACGAAGTCCAGCGCTACCGTAGCGAACATCCGGTTGGGGCAACGTATTATGAGGTCGCCCACATCTTCACCCGCTTGCTTAGCCCATTTGCCCCACATCTCGCCGAAGAGTTGCATGCTGCCTTCGGAGGCAACGGGAGCGTCTACGATGCAGGTTGGCCTGAGTGGGATGAGGCTGCGTTGCTTGTGAGTGAAATTGAGGTCGTTGTCCAGGTCAACAGCAAAGTCCGTGGACGCATCATGGTCCCAGCCGCTGCTGACGCCGCCCAAATCGAGGAGTGGGCCCGCAATAGCCCGCGCATCCGCGAGCTTATCGGCGATGCCACCATCCGCAAGGTCATCATCGTCCCCGGCAAATTGGTCAACTTCGTCGTCTAGTCCGTTCATCCCCTCTGTGGTGCATACCACAGAGGGGATTATCAAAGGCTGTGTGCCATGCTCACGCTCAACCTCTTGCCCGACACATACGCCATCTGGCAACTCCCTGCACATACCGAGACGCCGCCAATCCCCGCCGATCGCTTTCACTGCGTCATTCGTACGCCCGACGAACTCTCTGGTGTCTGTCCAGCAGATACCGTTCCAGCCAACGCCACCGTTGATGGTAATTGGCGGTGTTTGCAGTTCATCGGACCGTTCGATTTAACACTCACGGGGATCATGGTCCAAGTAGCGCAGCCGCTCGCAAATGCCGGCGTGCCGATTTTTACACTGGCCACCTACAACACCGACTACATCCTCGTTCCACAGGCACGGCTCGAACACGCACTCACCGCACTACGTCAGGCACAGATTAGCATACACGCGGGATAACTATCGCCGAGGAGTGTCCTATGCGCCCAGCCCAGAGTCACTTCGCCAATGTGGCCAACCAATACGCCTCGTTTCGCCCAACCTATGCGCCTGAGCTCTTGCAGGCGTTAGTAGCGCTCACAGGGCATCAGGCATACCCCGCACCGATTGTTGCACTCGACATTGCGGCAGGCAGTGGGCAGGCCACCGTGCCGCTCGCCGAATACGCCCAAACCGTCATCGCTAGCGATCTCGCACTCAATCAAATCGCCAGTATGCCATACCACCCGCGCATTCATCGGTATGTTGCCCGTGCCGAGTTAAGTGGACTGCCAGATTATTCTGTCGACTTGATTACTGTGGCACAATCGATGCACTGGTTCGATGTTGACGCATTTCACCACGAGGTCTACCGGATTCTCAAGCCTAACGGGCTTATCGCTGTCTGGACCTATGCGCTCCTCAGTGGCACACCTGAACTCACCGACATCATTCACCGCCTCTACAACTATACGGCAGCCTGGTGGCCGGCTGATCGGGCGCACGTCGACAATCACTACGCCAATCTGGCGTTCCCCTATCAACGGATCGATTTCATCCCACCACCAATGGTGATGCACTACACGCTCGAACAACTCCTCGGCTATTTGCGCACGTGGTCGGGCGTCCAACGCTATCTCAAGGATCAAGGGCACGATCCCGTTGCCTTGTTTGTCGATGCGTTCACTGCCGCATGGCCCATATCACCAACGACGCCGACATTGTTTACTTTCGATTTGACAATATTTGTCGGCAAACCACATCCGCAAAAACAGTAATTATATCGACATATTTTGCATACAAATGCACTATATACAACATGTAAGTCTTTACATTTTAACAAAATTCACACCCATCGCACTATTCGCATTCGCACAAAAAGTATGCTACTATAGTGAGTAGCAACTCACTCGAATTAGTTAGTCACGTCGGAGCGGTGCATGTCTGCCAAACCAGAATCGGCGTTGAATTTTGCCAATTTATCAATGCATCGCATTCGCATCATGGACATCGCCACCGCCCAGGCGATGCTTGAGGACTGTGCGGCCACGCTGCGCGTCCGCTACGGTATGGGCCAATGGGGTATCGCCACCACTGCGCGCCAAATCGAGCGCAACATGGTCGATCGCCAAGTCATGCTCGTACACTATCTTGGCGTCTGTGTCGCCACATTTACCATTACGCGCATTCCGCCAAGCTGGTACCCGATTGAACGCTTTAGCGCCCCTGAGGCCAAGTCGAGTTATTTATCAAATTTGTGCGTCATGCCCTCATTTCAAGGGCGAGGTGTGGGGCGTTGGTGTATCACCAAGGCCTGCGATATTGCGCAGCGCCAAGGCTCAACAGTGCTTCGGAGCGACGTTTACACCGAGATTACCGAGGCCGTCCATTTTGCCAACAACGTCGGATTTAATTGGTGCGCCGAGATTTCGTACTCCAACCATAGCCACTGGCTGTGCGAGATTCCACTGACGTTGTAACCTGCTAGCGACGAAGTAATTTGCGCCCCACATCAAACCACGATTGCCCCCATGTGACCCGCCCTTGCCAGACCTCGTACAGTAACAACCCAGTCAGCATCACCATGCCATAAAACTTGTATGAGCTAAGGAATAATGTCACCGTACCTAGGTCATACATGTAATTAAAACTTCGCTGATCACCGAATGCAATCAAGCCATAACTCACCATCAATATGACACTGCGCGTCAATGATAATTCGCGCTCACGATAGTGATTAAGCAACAACAGCATCGGCAAAATCAGGATGGTCGCATAGTGAATCCATGCCACTGGAATAGCAATGACCATCAACATGATAAATAGTGCATACTGTAAACCATATTCACTCTGATTCGCCGGCCAATCTCGCATCGCAGTCAACGATACTACCGCCGAAAGCACCATCGAGATAATACTTGCAACCCGGGCAATCCCAGGTGTCGAAAACAGATTCATCACTGCTTCGTCTTCATAAAAGCGGGTGAGGAACCCGGCAATCGTCTGGTTCTCAATCCACGACGTCGTGCCGCCGATGCTCGGCAGTACCTCGCGCAAAAACATCACGTGCAAATCCCAGCCCATCACCGCCACCGCAATTGCGTTCCACCCAATCATCCCCAGTACAAATCCAGCCAGCGCCCACCAGCGTTGCTTCACGCCCCAAAATGTCAGCAACACAATCGGATAAATCTTAATCGACGTCAAAAAGGCAATCACTGCACCAGCCCAGCCATCACGTCCCCGCTGCACAAACCACCACATCAGCGTAAAACAGAACAACAGCACAATATCGGTTTGGCCGTAGCGCAACGCATCAAGCATCGGCTGATAATTCAGCAGAATGGCCATGACTGCTACCCACCACCAACGCGTCACTGGCGCCATCAGGCGATACCACATCCCCAGCGTCAATCCAAGCAAACCAATATTGAGCAGTCGATAGCTGTTCAGTAGGTCAAGCTCGTTCATCTGCACAAACGGCGTAAACATCATGATATAAAACGGTGGACGTTTGTACCCCGCAAACGGGTTATCCACAATATTGTCGAGTTTATAGAGCACACCCTCAAAAACCCAGCGTTGTGATGCGAGATACCAAATGCCAAAATCGCCACTCCCCTTATCGAGCATTTCACGATATTGCCAGGTTGCATACCCTACACCCACAACCGCGAGCGTCACCAACATCGGCCAATAGCCAACCGTCGGATTCCGCCGCCGAATAACCTCACTCACCACCCAACTCCCCAACACCACCCCGGTTAGCCATGGGGCAACCTGCAACTGCCACGGGGGAATGGGCATACCATCTCCTGCCAAAATCAGCTGGATGAGTGGCATACACCAACACCACACTGCCAGCACGATTGGCAACTGTTGACCACGAATACGCCAGTTCTGATCATAGAGGTGTGTCACGCGCGCAATTCCCACTGTACCCACCACCAACCATACCCATACCACGGCCCAGTGGAGATACGGCACAAATTGCTGTGATAACCACACCAAGAGCGCGTAATACACCACAGCCCCAATCAACGCCCCAGCTACTACCGCACGCATCCGCAACTGCATCCAGCGGCCAATCACGCCACCCCCAATCACGAGCAACAGCCCCATGACCACGATGACGCTATGTGCGCCAAAGGCTCCCGTCGTCGGAATCACATCGACACGACTAACCGAGATACCTAGTTGTCGTGGATCATCGCCGAATTGCTTGGGCGTAGTCTCAAGAATGAGCGGTGTGTACCAGTGCCAACTCAATTGACTGTGCACCAACGTGGTCACGACCCGCACACTCCCTGATGGCACCTGTATGGCCAATGCACGATTGCCATCACGAATCCTCACATCCGCCACATCCGCCGTCGGGTATTGGTTCAACATGCGTACCGCGACTGTCGACCAGCCATGGTGGAGGAGTGGTAGTTTGATCGTGCTTTGCGCTTTTGTCCATCGAAAGCTATTCGCCTGGGCCTCGGCGTCATGCATATCAGCAAAGTAGATGCCGTCACCGGGGCCGACAGGAATCCGCCACGGCTCCACACGCATCAATACCTGCGATACCCCAAACCCGATAATCCACATACATAAAATCAACGCATAACTGCGCCATAATTGTCTTTGTTGCATTCGCCTGTCTCAACTCGTGATGACCTACCCTTACAATCTACCATATTCACCAGATATCGACATCTCTCAATTGACATCGTGACATACTCGCGTATACTGACGCTAGCCACATATGGTCACACACCAGAACGAGACAATTCATTCATGCGTATATCAATAGCCTTTATTCTTTGCTTGTTCCTCGCAAGCCTGACCGTGTCTTGCGCTGAGGTGGCGAGCGAGCAGGCCAAACCTGCAAATCTGCCTGATAATTCAGCCACCTCAACCACATCATGGCTCGTGATGGTGTACTCTGATGCCGATGACGAAGTGCTCGAATCCGACATGTTCATCGATATCAATGAGATGGAGCTGATTGGATCGACCGATCAAGTCACCATGGTTGCCCAAATTGACCGCCACGAAGATGTGCTCGAGACCGACTGGCATGACACGCGTCGGTACCTCATCACCCAAGACGACGACCTCGATACGATCAATTCGGAGCTCATCGCCGAACTCGGTGAACTCAATATGGCCGACTCCCAGACACTTGTCGACTTCGTCACCTGGTCAATCCAAACGTATCCAGCCCAACGCTATGCCCTCATCCTTTCCGATCATGGCATGGGGTGGGTCGGTGGGTGGAGTGATCCAAATCCCGGTAATCCAGGCCCTGATGGCCTCGAAATCACATCTGGTGGCGATTTACTCCTCCTCAACGAAATCGACGACGCCCTCGGTACCATCCGCCAACAAACCGGCATTGATCGCCTCGATGTCGTCGGATTCGATGCCTGTCTCATGGCCCATCTTGAGGTCGCAACTGCCATCGCACCACACGCCAACGTCATGGTTGCCTCACAAGAGCTTGAACCAGCCATGGGCTGGGCTTACACCGCATTCCTCAATGAACTCGTCAATGATCCGACCATGGATGGCACACAACTCGCTCGTCACATTGTCGATACCTACATCGAACAAGACATCCGAATTACTGACACTGATGCACGAAATCGACTCATCCAAGAGACCTGGGAATCACCCGACGGTATCACCCAAGACGATGTCATTGCCAACTTTTCGGATGATGTCACGTTGAGTGCATACGATCTCACTCGCCTGCCGTCATTCTTGCAGACATTCGACTCCTTTATTGACGCCCTTGCTGATACCCCTCAACGCGCCATCATCAAAGCAGCCAATAACGCCCAACGCTTTGAAAACATCTTTGAAGGAAACACAAGTCCATACATCGATTTGCACAACTTCGCAGATATATTGATTGACGCAAATCCCAAAGCCACCACACTCATCGACGCAAGTACTAACCTGAATGCAGCAATTGCCGAACTCGTCATTACCAACAAGTACGGGCCATCACGTCCTGGCGCCAACGGCATCTCGATTCACTTTCCCAACTCGTCAATCTACGAATCATCGATTGCCGGTGCTGACGTATACAACCAAATCAGTTATCGCTTTACCAATGAGCATCGCTGGGATGATTTCCTTGCGTTTCACTACTACCAAATACCACTCGGTGATAAACCAGCATCAGAATCTGTTGTGACTGCTCCCGGCGCCAGTGAGATCACTGTCAGCGACATCGCCCTCAGTGCCGAAACGATTTCAACCACTGATAGTAGTACCCTCTCTGCGACCGTGACTGGCGAGAACATCGGCTTTGTGTACTCGTTCACTGGCTACTACAACGCTGATGACGATACCATCCTCGTTGTGGATCGCGACTACATCGATGCCGGCAAAACCCAAACCGTGGACGGCGTCTACTACCCCAACTGGCAAGGCACCGACATCGAAATCGAGTTCGAGTGGGAGCCCATTCTTTACAGCATCGATGACGGTCGCGGCTCTCTAGCACCGGTCCTCCTTGATCCCCAAGATTACGGCACGACGCGTGGGTATCCCACCTACACGGTTGAGGGTCGCTACACATCAACCAACGGCAAATCGCGCGAGGCGCGCCTGTTCTTCAAAAAGGGTGAACTCATCAAGGTTCTCAGTCTCGGCAACAGTCGATCAGCCAGTACTCCTCGCGTTATCACACCACGGGCCGGCGACACATTCACCATCTACAACCTGATTATCGACGTGCATAGCGACGACGATACTGCGCCCGTAGAGTACCGCTACGCAGAGGGCGACACCCTCACCTTCGGCGATACCAAATGGTCAATAGCCGAGTACACAGCCCCCACCGGCGATTATGTGGTTGGCATCCAAGCGGATGATATGGATGGCAATCGCTACGAGAATTACGCAGTTATCACCGTCGACGAATAACCACCTATTACCCTTTTGCACAACCGATTGCCACTTTCTCACACCCACACGGTCAGTCAGTGGCAATCTCGACCCATGTGTCATCGCCATCTTTTCCCCTCAAAACCAATGAGGTAACACGCGGGATCCACCCTCGTACTACCTCACCGTTCTATCTGCTCTTCATTTATTACACTCACCCACTCACCTATTCACCTTTCACCTATTCACCTTTCACTTTTCACTTTTCACCTTTCACTTTTCACCGACGTAATCTTGCGCATCTCGATGCGCCCCTACCAATCTCGCCCCCGTACCAACCCCCACTTTTCACCGACGTAATCTTGCGCATCTCGATGCGCCCCTACCAATCTCAATCCCGTACCAACCCCCACCTTTCACCTTTCACTTCCAAAAAAACGGAACGGCACAGATGACTGCACCGCCCCGCTACACGAAGGGAATTTAGATAAATGAGACTTCGATGGGCGCCAAATCAAAGCCCTCAACTTCGGCGCGCACCACATCGCCAGCCACAATGGTTGGCGGTGGCGTCAAAGTACCGCTACTGATAATCTCACCGGCCGTCAACGGGGCAAATTGTGGCTGATTGGCGGTAACCACAGCCAAGGCCGCCAAGGCACGGACCGGGTTGCCCAGTACGATTTGGCCACTGCCTTCACCAGCGAGGGCGCCGTTTTTGTAGATGCGGCCTTTGACGGTGGCCAGTCGGGCGACGATATCGGCCAAATCATCGCTCGCAGTAATCATGCGCTTGGCACCCACATACAAAGCCCGATGCAAGCCGAAGGCTGACACGGCGTCAACACCCTTGAACTGCCAATCTGGGTATGGGCACGACACGACCTCGTAGCCGAGGGCAATCCACTCAACCGACTCAAGCGCTTTGACCGGATCAATGGCACCGAGCACACCAGCTTTGAGACCAAACATGATTTCAGGTTCGATTTTTGGGGCAATTGCCGTGGTCATATCATGGGTAGTATGGCCGGCCGTCGTATCAAACACAGTGTGGGCATAGACATAGCCCCAGACGGCCGTATTCAAGTTCATGCTGGCCCAGGCGGCTGGATTGGTGAAGCCGATTTTGCGTCCGACCGGCGTATGACCGGCAGCTACTGCATGATCAAAGTGGATTTTGGCCACGGCATAGGCGTCACTCAGCGTGTAGGCTGGGTCACTCGATGGTGGCGTAACAAGGGTACGGTTGATGCGTGAGTCGATGAGTGACTTGGCAATAGCGGCGTGGTTCATAACAGGCAGATTCCTTTCGTGCAGTCGATACTGCGATTATACGGGTGAATTACTCTGTCCATGTGACGTCGATGACGTGGCTGACGCCCTGTGTCTGGTCATTGGTTGTCAAGACCACATGCGGACGATCATCGAGGCGTTGTTTGAGGTCGTTACGGCTGACGCCGTTGAGCGTCACTTGTGCGCGGTCGAATGTGCCAAGCTCCATCGGCAGATGCAGGGTGGTAAACTGCCCCGATCCGGTCAGCTCAAAGCGGATGCGCCCCGGTTCCTTCTGCCAGCGATAGGCAACGTAGCCGGTACCCGCAGCATAGCGCGCCACAACGTAGGCTTGATTGACGCCGCCATACTGCCAGCGTGGCGTGATCCGGCTGGCAAGGAACGCAAAGCCCGGATCGGTAATTCCGGCGGCTCCCTCCATCAAGGCGCCCAGCATCGCCGCAGCCCCCCAGCCGTCGGTGGGGATGGTGTCAGGACCGGAGATGCCGGGCTCGCCGTTCGGGTAGTACCACAAGTACGAGCCACCATGTCGGCTCGTCAGCACATGGTAATGGCGGAGCGTATCAAAACCGAACTGCTCGGATTTGATACCAAATGCCCCACGCGCCAACTCACCGCCGACTACCGGCATGATGCCGCCATTCACGTACTCACCGGGCAATTCGCCTTTGCGCCCAGCCATGCCGTAGGCATATGGTGGGAACGGCGGCTCAATGCTGAACCACGGCAAGATGACATTCGGGTTGGCCACACCGCGCTGATAGTATGTCGATATCACGGCAGCGGCTTGGGTCGGTGATAACACTCCACGATTCAGCGCATAGGCGTTCGAGATGCTGAGTTGGGCCTCCATGTCGACGCCCTCAGGGCGCCAATCGGGGTCCTCGGGAACAAAGTGGCGCAAGAACGAGCCGTTCCAGTGCAGATCCATGATGCGTTTTTGCAGGTCATCGGCTTGCGCACGATAACTGACTGCCGCATCGTCATTGCCTGCGCGCGTCTCCATCACCGCTAGCATGCGCAAGGCCTGGACGAGGCCGGTGTTATCGCCGTGGAACGAGCCCCAAATCGTCTGGTCGTCGATCCAGTGGCGCGGTGCCGAGGCGCCAGTCTCAGGGTTGGTGGTCGTCGGTCCATACTCAAAGTCCCACATGTCGATGGTGTACGGGCGGCGAATCAGGCCGCGCTCGCTGTTCCAGCGCAATGAGTCAGTGGTGATATAGACAATCGCACGCCGTGCCGACGGCAACATGTCGATCATCCAGGCGTCATCGCCCGTCATCTGCCAGGCTTCGTAGATGCCTTGGACATAGAGGAACTCGAGGTCAGACTCGACCTCTTTGCGCCCCGCCGTGACGCCCAACTCGGGGGCATCAACCCAATCGGGCAGGCTGCCATCGGGGTTTTGGGCGTCACGAAAAGCGTTGAGTAGGCTCGTCACATCCTGTTCAAAATAGCGGAATCCTCGCCCTTGGTACACATGATCGCGCAACCACAACAGCGGATTATCTGGCGAGCGGTAGCCACGAATGGGCGTGCCGTTCAGCACGTAACTGCGCATGCTACCTTGGATGTATCCGACTGTCTTGGTAAAGAGCTCGCCAAAGACCGGATCATCGGTTTGCACGGTACTCACGGGGTCGAGCATGTAGACCACATCGGCGATGGTCGTCACGCCGGCGTCAGTACGCCATTGTGCCCGGGCCGGACCAACAGCACCACGGGGCGTTACGGTGAGTTGCGTGGTATCGCTGTCAATCGTGTAGGGTTGACTGAAGACAATCGCCTCAGCCGCATCGACAATTTCGATGGTACCGTCGCCACGAAGTGCACTCGTGTTCAGGGTAATCACAATAGGGACCAAGGGTTGCGCACCAGACAGCTGCGGTGTCGTCGGTATCGTTGTTGGTTGTACGGTGGCAAACGGCGCTGACTCAGTGGGTGTCGGCGTCGTTGTGGCCGGCGTCGTACAGCCAATTAGCATCATGCTCACTGCAAATATGAGCATCTGTATGCGTCGCATCACCAATCCTCCATGCTCCAGCGCAGCGTGCCGAGTGGGCCAGCGTCGATAGTGACATCATCGCCGGGCACCAACCATGTACTGCTATCGAGGCTGATGCTTGTCAGCACTCCACTACTAAAGACACTCCCGGCAGGAATCAGACAGTTATCGCTGGCATGTGCCGTGACCTCGGCCATGGTGTAATGCACGTCGCGCAGATTCATCTGCGCCACGCGCACATCGTTGACGAGAATTTGCAGGTCAATGCGCAGGCGTCCATCGGATAGGGTAAACTCCCCAAGTTCATCCATGGTCGTAATCATCGGCCCCATCACCGCCCCAGTGGGGCGCGACCACAAGCCATGCAGAACATCGTCGTCAGCACGATCACGCGCTACCACTTGACCAATCATGAACAAGCCAAGAATGGCGTCATGCGCATCACCAACATCGGCATTGTGGAGGTCGCCTTGCGTCACCCAGGCGATTTCGCATTCGACATCGCACATCGTTGTCGATGGGAACGGCAACACCGCCCGGTCACCATGCAGAATCGCAGTCATTGCCGGCCAGAGTGGCGGCCGCTCATACCAATGCAAGGGGATGTGTTGACCTTGACGACGCAACAAGGTCTCGTAGGCTGGCACATGTTGAGCGGTGCGCCGCCATGCATGTACATCGGGCAGTGGTGCGGTAAGTTGGACGTCGTTGCGCCGCACCAGCATCTCGACACCGCCAAACCATTGTGCGATATCCATGCCTGCCTGTTGCTGACTTGCAACAATCTCCTCAAGTAACGCCACACTCCCCAAATGCGTGCTGTCGTGGCTCCCCTGGATAATCGTCGATAACGGCAACGCCTCGAGCGGCCGATCCTCGCTGATTAACGCCATGCCCTCGTGAATATCAATAATGCCGTGCTCGACTGAGACGCCTGCGCGTACTCGATCGCTGGCACGACGAAAACTTACTAACCGCATATACCCACTCCCACATCACAAAAGCAAGCCTACTTTCATCATATCTGAAATACGACGTCTATGGCGCGTCATATCAGCAGTGGCAAATATATTGTTCACAAAATCTGCACTACACTAAATCGATAAATATCGCATCACAATCACGTTTTTCAAAAATTATATTATGACAAAATTTGCAATTGACCTACATCTATTGATTTGATATACTATGAGTTATAGTAAACCTGTAAAAGTTATGAGTAATTGCTGTTGCCGAATGGGAATGGGAATTGGAGCAGAACGATGGCTGACGCGAATGAGATACTCTCACTAGGTATGGATGCCGCCCGTGACGGCAATCGCGAAGAAGCGCGTAATTTATTTACGTTGCTGACACGTCAGGATCCCGACAACATTCAGGCGTGGTTGTGGTTAGCCGGTGTCTCTGACGACCCACGACAGCGGCGGGCTGCGCTTGAACGCGCGCTCGAGATTGACCCACAAAACGACATGGCGCTCCGCGGTTTGCGCGCGCTCAACGGCGTCCAAGGTGGCGATCGCCGGAGCATCGTTGAGGCGGTCAAACAAACGACGAGCAACTTATTCGGGCGTCGCGGCGGCCCAGTGCGCCCTAGTCGGCCGCTGACCCAATACGAAGAAGAACTCACGCGTGAGCTCGATTCAGTAGATTCGGATTTGTACGAGGATGACGACGAGCCACGTGGTCCGAGTCCGGTCATGTGGGGCATTTTGGTCGTATTGGTGCTCGTATTGGGCTACTTCTTGGCTAGTCAGTTCATGGGACCAAGTGAGGAAACTGCCGATAGCGGCAGCTTGACTGACAGTCTGCTGAATGGCATTATCAGCACCCCCACGCTTGAGATGCCGACTGCTGCACCAGAGCCGACAGCCGAGCCAACGCTTGCACCGTCGCCGATTACCGTTGTGTTACTCAACACCGAAAGCACCGCACGCAGTGCTGAGGGTTGGCAATATGGTGTGCGCAGTCCTGTGATTGCCGGCAACCGCACAGGGCGATTCCCCAACACACCACCACAAAATGGTGCTTACTATGTGGTTGTGGTTGTGGTTCAAAACAGCACTGGCACTGATCAAGCAATTCCAGCAGACTTCTTTGTGATCCAAGACGACCAAGGGCGCACGTACAATGTCAACATCGAGCGCACCCAAGAATTGCTTGTCATTGGTGGCGGGCGTGGTCAAGTGGCAGACATCGATGTCAGCGATGTGCTCTTCAACGGCGGTGCACTCCAGAGTATTGCGCTCATCTTTGATCTCCATCCCGATGCCACCAACTTGCGCCTCTACGGCGGGAGCAACCGGAGCGAGGGTTGGTTGATTGCCGAGACGGTGCAATAATGCGTAACACCGAATGCGATTCATTGCTCAAGATTGCCAATCGGCTCTACCAACAAGGTGATTACCGCCGCGTGCGCACCTTGCTCGAGATTATGAGCGAGGTCTACCCCCGCGAGGTACAAGTCTGGACGACATTGGCCATGGTTGCCAACAACGACGGCGAGAAGACCGAATATCTCGCGCGGGCCTCACAGCTCCAACGTCAAGCACAGGCCTCCTAAATCACACAAACGCGGGAGTGGCACATGCCACTCCCGCGTTTTGCGTTCTGCTACACCATCGCCCGTAGCACCGGGAGCACCTCGCGCCCTAACACGGTAATCGCCTCGCGCGGGTTGGGACCGAGTGGTGGCCCAAAACTAATATGGCGGGCGCCGGCCTCAACCAGCGCCGTCAAGCGCGGCAACAAATCAGCACCGGTACCCGTAATGCCGATTTTGAGCATCTCGGGGGTAACCATGGCGCATGCCCGGGCCTCATCGTGATCGTGCTGAATCGCATGTTGGATGGGGATAAACTCATCGCGCGAGACGCCGAGGTTTGCCAGAATCGTGTCGCTGAGGGCATGCCCGTAGTAGGCGATTTTCTGGCGTAATACCGCCTCAGCAGCCTGTGCATCATCGCCGACTGATACCCAAATACACGCCGCCATGTCTACCGCATCAGCAGAACGGCCCGCCAGTGCGAGACCTCGATCAACGTGGGCACGAGCCTGATAGTAATGTTCAGGTGGGAACAGTAGGGGCAATCCGCCGTCGGCGTATTGCCCAATCGCCTCGAGCATTTTGGGGCTCATGGCACCCAGATAAATCGGAATTTGCCGACTCGGGGTGCGCAAATAGGCCTCGGCACTCCATTCGCCGAGTTCACCACCGGCATGCGTAACACGCTCACCTGCGAAGAGTGCCCGCAGCACCTGCATGCTCTCAATCATGCGCGTTAACGGACGTTGTTGCGGGATGCCGACCCAGCCCAAAAAGTCACCTGCGCCGGCGCCAATGCCGAGCAAGGCACGGCCACCAGAGAGTTCATCAAGGGCGACTGCCTGCATGGCCATCTCGGCCGGATGCATGGTATAGGGATTGACAATACAGGTGCCGAGTTGGATGCGCGTGGTGGCAGTGGCACAACTTGCCAGAATCGGCCATACGCCATACAAAAACAAGTCGTCGCTCACCCAAAACTGGTCGAATCCGGCCTGTTCTGCGGTCTGTGCCAACTCCATGTATTCACGCACAGGTCGGTCATTATTGAATCGAATCGAAAAGCGCATGGCATCTCTCTCGCTAGCTGCCGAGTCTCCCCTTATTGTCACACAAAACGCATTGCGCTTAAACAGAGAATCCCATTTGACAAACCCCACTCACACATGCTACTATTCTGCTTGCGGGCGATTAGCTCAGTTGGTTAGAGCGCAACGTTGACATCGTTGAGGTCGGTGGTTCGAATCCACTATCGCCCACCACATTTCCCCTCCTTCGTTTTCCACATGTTCCCAACATCATACGAGGTTATCGGTGTTACGGATTATTCGTGTGCTTTGGCTTACGCTCTGGTTGCGTTGTCCAGCCTGTCAGCGCGGGCACATGTTCCGTACCCTTTTCCGCATGAATGTGCGTTGCCCTGTGTGTGGCGTCGTCTTTGAGCGTGACCACGGCGAGATTACTGGCGGAATGGCAATCAATACTGTGCTAGTCCTACTGATTGCAGTAGCGGGCGCAGCGATTTCTGTGGTCACTGATTACTCAGCCTGGCTGATTATTGGCGTCACTGCAGTCGTAATGACCATTGTTGGTGTGTTGTTTTATCGGCATGCGCGTGCATTATGGATTGGGATTTTGTATTTAACCGGATCCATGTTTGAAGATGTATAGGACAGATTATTATGTCACCATCATTTGTTGATCGTGTATTTACGTTTGCTGCACAGCTTTTTTTTGAAAGACCCGGCCGCACGCTTGACTATACCAGCCATATCAACGGGCTGCGTGAGAGTGGCGACGCGCTGGTGACACAGTTCCGCACTGCCCGCGATGATCAACACAATCGGGCTGTGCTCCGTCACATTATTGGTATTGAGCATTGGTCACAAGCGCGCTTACGCGAGTTATTGGGCGCTGCGCCGTTCCGCGAAGAATACGACAAATATAAGCCATCGGCCCACCATCCTGTCTCAGAACTAGCCGAAATCATGCAACAGACCCGACAACAAAGTTGCGCAGTTGTGCAACAACTCGCTGACGCCAATATCGACTTGCAACAGCGCGTTGTCCATAATCAATTTGGGCCGTTGTCCGCCAGTGGTTGGTTGGTCTATGTCCGTTCACATGCCGTCATTGAAAGCAAAAAACTGCGCAAATAACTGACATCTCATTGACACAAAATGAACAGTGACCGGTATCTTTACAGATATCGGTCATTATCTTGACAGAAAGTATTATCAACGAGTAATATAAGCAAACAGCCTTTATCACCACAATTTGTCTGTGGGTAGTGCCTTATATTTCGGTGCTACACAAAGCTGTTTTATGACATGTTTATGGAGGCAAGCAAGTGGGGGACGTACTGTTACCAATCCTCATGTTGCTCATCGGCGGTTCAATTGGCTTTGGAGTAGCGCTATTCATATATAGAACGAGTACGCAAAACCAAATCAGTCGGCTAGAGGCTGAATGGCAACTTAAAGTAGAGGCAATCCGGACCGAGCACAAAGAGTTGCGCATTCAGGCGTCAGATGAGGCGCTCCGCATTCGTAGCGAAGCCGAGGTCCAAATTCGTGAGGCACGACAAACCATCCGGCAACAAGAAGAGCGTCTTAACCGCAAAGAAGAGGTTCTTGACCGCAAAGTTGACGGTGTCGAGCGGCGTGAGCGTCAGTTACAACAGCGCGAACGCACAATTGAGCAACAGGCCCAAGAGGTCGAACAACTCAAGGTGCAACAGCGCCAAGAGCTTGAGCGCATCTCGGGGTTGACAGGCGAACAAGCGCGCGAGATTATCTTGCAGCGTGTTGAGAGCGAGTCGCGTGACGAGTCAGCGCGGCGCATTCGTGAAATCGAGCGCGTCACCCAAGACGAGGCCGACAAGACGGCCCGCAAGATTATCAGCATGGCGATTCAGCGCTGTGCCTCCGATTACGTGGCCGAGGTCACCGTATCGACGGTGCCGTTGCCATCCGAGGAAATCAAAGGGCGCATCATCGGCCGCGAGGGACGTAACATTCGTGCGTTCGAGCAGATTACGGGTGTTGACATCATTGTTGATGACACGCCAGATGCAGTCACGCTCTCGTGTCACGATCCGGTACGCCGTGAGGTAGCCCGGCTTTCATTGGGCAAGTTGCTCAAAGATGGTCGTATTCACCCCACGCGCATCGAGGAGGTTGTGGCCAAAACACAACAAGAGCTCGATGTAGTTATGCGCGAGGAAGGCGAGCGTGTCGCTTACGAGGCTAATGTCCAGGGGTTACACCCTGACCTGATTAAGTTGTTGGGGCGCCTCAAGTTCCGCACAAGTTATGGTCAGAACGTCCTGCAACACTCGCTCGAATGTGCTTTATTGGCAGCGCACATGGCAGCCGAGTTGGGGGCAAATATTACGATTGCCAAGACAGCCGCATTGTTGCATGACATCGGCAAAGCAGTCGACCACGAAGTTCAGGGACCACACGCCGTCATCGGCGCAGATATAGCCAAGCGCTTGGGTCGTTCGCCAGCAATTGTGCATGCAATTGCCGCGCACCACAACGACGAGGAGCCCCAAACAGTTGAGGCGTTCCTTGTTCAGGCGGTCGACGCAATCTCAGGTGGTCGTCCGGGTGCTCGTCGTGAGACACTCGATTTGTACATCAAACGACTCGAGGCGCTCGAGGGTGTCGCAACATCGTTTGAAGGTGTGCAACGCGCATTTGCCGTCCAAGCAGGGCGTGAGGTACGCATCATGGTTATTCCTGAGGCCATCGATGATTTGGGGAGCATCCACCTTGCCCGTGATGTCGCCAAGAAGATCGAGGAGAGCCTGCAGTACCCCGGTCAGATCAAAGTAACCGTGATTCGCGAGACACGTACCACGGAGTATGCACGGTAGCACGTTTGGGGCCGTGTTCGTTAATTCAATACACATGGACGACGTTTCGTCACGCGCATCAATTCTGGTCGTCTGTGTCTCAGACCAAACACACATTGTAGTGAGGGAGTGTGTAACATGGATTCACAGTATGCCAGCGATGTACTCAATGCCGGGGCGACCAACGAGGGTATTACAAACCTCAAGGTTGAGGTGCTAAAGGTGTCCACACGGTCACGACCAAGTGCCGTTGCGGGAGCAATTGCCGGCGTCATCCGCGATCAGCGCAGTGCCGAAATCCAAACAATCGGAGCTGGTGCCACCAGTCAAGCAGTCAAGGCAATTGCCATTGCGCACAACTACTTGGCTGCCGAGCAAATCGAGATCGTTTGCATCCCAGCGTTTATGGATGTCATGATCGAAAACGAGGAACGCACGGCCATTCGGTTGCTTGTCGTACGCCGATAAGGGCCTCCACGCTGAATCATCACCTGGGACGGTCAACACGCCGGCAGTAATACTGCCGGCGTGTTTTGTTGAAGCGCACGTATTTGGCGCACATAAGGCTATACATAGGGTGTATAATCACTACTAAGCCGGATTGTCAATGGGAGCATTGTGGTGTGAGTTATTCCCTGACACTTGGACCTTTTCATCCTGCCTGGCGTGGTCCACAACGATACATCATGGAGCTCGAGGGCGAGACTGTCACCGCAGTGGATTTGCACAACGGCATGAATGAACGTGGTTGTGCAGAGCGTGTTGTACGGTTATCGTTGACGCAGAGTCTACAGTTTGTGCCACGCATCTGTGGGAGTTGTAGTCATGCCCACATGCTGGCATATTGTCGTGCACTCGAGCAACTTACATCACTGCCTGTGCCGATTCGAGCACAGTACATTCGGGTGATTGTAGCCGAGCTCGAACGCATTGTCATGCATC
The DNA here is from genome assembly GCA_046300655.1 of Chloroflexota bacterium. Classification (GTDB taxonomy): domain Bacteria; phylum Chloroflexota; class Chloroflexia; order Chloroflexales; family Roseiflexaceae; genus UBA965. Next base: position 20,638 of record JBKCLM010000060.1, read on the forward strand.
TCGCAGGCGCCACCAACGTCTGTGCGATGCTTGGTGCCGACAACTACCATCACACATTACACACGCTAAATGCGGCAGCCAATACCTTGTTGCAGGACTTTATTGGACGGCCGAGTAACGACAATATTATTATGCCTGGAGGATTGGCATTTGAGCCATCTAAAAGCGCAGTTGTATCGCTTCAATCGGGGATTGCCCAACTACTACAGTCACTCTATCGGGCCATTGATAGCATCATCGATGATCGACGTCTGCTTTCACGGACGGTCAATGTGGGCGTACTCAGTCATCAAGCCGCAAGTCAGCTTGATGTTGGCGGCGTCATTGGTCGTGCGTCAGGCTTGAGCACCGATTTACGGTTTGTTGCCCCCTACGAAGCATACGAACGCCTTGATGCAAGCATGATTGTGCAAGAGAGCGGCGATGTCTATGCGCGCTTGATGGTCATGCTGCTCGAAGCACACATGAGTGCCAAGATGGTCGAGCAAGCACAGCGCTTACTCAAAGCAGGGCCAAGCGAGGGGTCGCTACCACTTCTCAAAGCAGGCAGTGCGCGGAGTAGTGTTGAAGGGCCACGTGGTGCCATCACCTACACATTACACAGTGATGGCGTACGGCTGACCGAGTGTTCAATTCAGGTACAACGCCAAATGGACCGATTGGTTACCCGCACATTATTGCTCAATGCACAGCTTGATGATGTCGTACCGATTATTGCCTCAACGGACTCCTGTATCGCTTGTGCCGAAGGTTAAGCAAGGGATAGTTATCTTATGTTATTTGTGGCACTTTTGCTTCCATTATTCGCAGCAGTAACCGCATGGGCGCTTGACCGTGTGGTCCCAACTCGGCACATAGGGTATTTGGCCATTAGTGCATTGTTTATTAGTGCCCTGTTACTCGTCGTTGCTAATCCTATTATTGGCTTGCCTATTCAGTTGCTCAATGTTGAGTGGATCAAAATTGACACATATGTTGTGCTACTCACGCTGCGTCTTGACTTGCTCAACTGGGTACTCTCAATCATGGTGTTGCTCATCGCCGTTGCCGGCATGATTGGGTTGATTTATTCGTTACCGTATCAACTGCGCAACTATGGCAGCCTGCTTGGGCTTATTTTGGTGCATGTGTCAATTATTGTGTTCGGCATCATGGCCCAGGACTCAATTTTGCGCATCTTCATGTGGGGCATAGCCGCTATCATTGGTGGCATATTGATGCGCGTGAGTGGTGCATTGCCCGGGAGCAACACGCCACTCGTGAGTATCGTCGGTGGTCTGAGCGGTGCAATATTGTTGATGGTTGCCGTCTTATGGCGCAACTATTTACCGATTGGTGCGCTCCCAGGAGCGCTCGTCATGGCGTGGAGCTTTGCCGGATTACTGGGTATGGGCCTTATTCCATTTCATAGTTATCTGGCCGGACTGAGTAGCGCACCAGCCATTCTGACGTTGTTCTTGGTACCACTGGGCATTCCACTACTCGGTGCCCTTTCTTTTATTGAGATGATGGCCACACAAGGGCCACTCATCAACGACACATGGCGCAATGTGTTGATGGTACTGGCGATTATTAGTGCTGTGGGTACTGCAGTCGGCGCAATTGGGGCAACTCGGCTCCGCTCACTCGTCGGCTGGCATGCAAGTAATCAATATGCGCTACTCACATTAGCAGCTATTAGTGACACCCAAGTCATGGTGCTCGGGGTGCCTATCTTGCTCATCAGTAGTGTGTTAACGACCAGCGTTATTGCACTCGCAGTCGGATTCATTGAATCAAGTAGTAATAGTGATGAATTGACTCAATTGCGCCCACGGCTACCGATTGGGGTGGCAGGGGTCATGATACTCGTGGCGGTAGCGGCATCGATTGGGTTACCGGGGACTATCGGATTTGTCGCACGGTGGTGGATGGCAGAGGTCTTGCTTGTCCGTGCACCATGGACGATTATCACGATGCTGGTGAGCGGTTCGTTACTCGGGTTGGCCTGGTCAGTAGCCCTAGCTAGTATCTGGCGTCGATTGCCACGCACCATGACTGGATCTGGCATGGTCAAATCCGCTATTCCGTTGTGGGGGACCTGGTTAGGGCCGATTGGATTTGGGGCCGTGTTGATTGTTCTTGGCATCGTGCCGCAATATATTTGGTCGGCATGGTTGGTGCCACTGCAAGGTCGACTGAGTGGTGATACGACCTTCGTCGATCCAAGCATGCCTTCGCTCTTTGAGCAAATCGGTTTGGTGATTATGGCGTTAGCAATTATCGTCATCCCCGTTATTGCAGGGCGACTCCAACAACGCCAAGGGAATGCCGGCACAGATCAGGGCGCTGTCACCATCCCGCCACAAGCCACTGCCGAAAGTCTGGGGATTTTTGTCAGCATGGTACAAGCCAACTGGCTCCTCAAGGCTGTATGGGAGTTTTTGATTCGCTTTGGTAATTCGTTACAGTGGATCTTCCGCCTCGGCGAAGATCGCTACTACGTTGCCGGCATTGTGCTCGGGTTCATTGTAGTCGTGTTGTTGCTTATCTAAGAGGTCTGTGTATGGGTGATTTTTTGGGGGCTTATTGGCCACTCATCGGCATCTCGGTATCGGCTGCAGTTATCTTGATGGCCCAGCAACGGCGTACCTCAGTGATTGGACTGCTCCTCAACTATCTGTTTGTGGCAGCATTTCTTTCGCAACAACAATTTATCAAGCCTGATCTCGACATATTAGGCTTTATGGTAAGTACCACGGTGCTCGTCAAGATTATTGCTGGTGTGTCAGCCGTAAGTATTTTGGCGATTACTGCACTGACCTTTTCGCGCGATTATGAGGCCAGTGCGCTCGACGAATTTTCGCTAGCGGAGCTTCGTCGTGCGGCACGGCAAGCACGTCGACTTGAAATTGTCTCGCCACGGCGTTTTGCAGATATCGTTGTGCCAATGTGGGCGATGGTGCTCGTGGCAATTGCAAGTTTTATTTTGCCACGGCTCTATCCAATCGGTAGCGAAGAGGTTGACTTTGCCTGGTACTGGTTGACATTAACGGGATTCTTTACTATTGTAACTGCGAGTGATGTACTCAAATTAGGGCTCGGGTTGCTGTTATGCGTCAGTAGTATTGACTTGTTGTATACGGCAATTGCCAGCACAGTGCAAGTCTTTCCACTCGCATTATTAGGATTAACGACCATCGTATTATCGCTAGCAGTGTCTTACTTAAGTGGGTTGATGTTTGGTCGCCTCAAGACACTCGAGTTGAACGAATTGTATAAACGCTAATGCTCTACCTACTGACAATTTTCTTTCCAATAGCAATGGCAGCAGGACTCTTTTTACTGCGCGCCCGACAAGTCCCTGCAATTACCGGGGCTATTTTGACCGTCGTAGTGCAAATATTGTTGGTCATTCAACTCCCTGTAGACGCACCAGTACGGTTACTTGGTTTGACATTAGCGATTGACCCACTCGGACAGTTGGTGATGCTCACAATTTTGGGCATTGCCTTATTTGCTTACACGGTGAATTTTTTCATTGCGCATGGCGAGCACTTCATTCCAATTAGTTTGTTGCTCTTGGGGTTCACCCATACGACGATTATTTTGATGCAAGAGCCATTTGTCGCCACCTTATTGCTGGTCAGTAGTGGCTTTCTGGCAATTTTGGCGATTGTCGATCTGCCTATCGGCAGCACCGTGTTGGTTGAGCGGTCGCCATTAATTACTGCGCTCCACTACCTGGTATTGGTGTTGCTGTCGGGGTTTGCCATGTATATGGCGTATGTATTATTGACAATTTACTGGCCTACCGATCAGTCAGTGCAATCATCGCCGGCACGGTTAATCATGTCGTTGATTATTGTCGGCTTCGGCATGCGTTTGGCGATTTTCCCGTTCCATTCATGGTTAGTCGAGTTGGCTGAGTATACGACGCCGATGGTCACCGTGATTGTGATTACGGCACTCAACAGCACGAGCTTGTTGTTCTTAATCAGCACATTCCAGTTCTTTCCGATTATCGTGACCGAAAACACCCGTGGCATGCAAGTATTGATGTTTTTGGGGGCAATCACAATGATTGTGGCAGCACTATTCGGTCTTGCCACGGCACATTTACGCCGTACTCCAAGCTATCTGATGGTGGCAAATAGTGGCTTTATGGTGTTCGGTGTAGCGAGTGCAACGAGCAACGGGTTAGCAGGATCGATTCTCGACTTGTTTAATCACATGATTGCAGTGTTGGTAATCTACGTATCGATTGCCTTGCTTGAGCGCCCGGATGGGCGTCCGGTTGTCACATTGCGTCGTGACCTTTTGTGGCGTTGGCCGTTGGCGGGGAGTGGTTTTATTGGTGGGTGTTTGTTGTTACTTGGCGCTCCACCCTTTAGCTCATTCACTAGCAAGTTATTGATTTACAACGCCGCAGCCGAGTCAGGAGCCCACTTTGTGGTGTTATTAGGCATCGGCAGTTTGTTAATGCTGGCAGCAGTGGCGCGCTTGCTCTACGAGCGATTGCTTGGAGCCGCCGAGGAGCTCCCTACTGAGCAGATGCCGATTCTGTTGGCCACCCAAGAGATGTCACGCCAAAGCGACCGCAAGCTCATCAGCGAGCCAGTGGGACTCAGTATCGTCATCTTCTTGTTGTTGGGGATTAGTGCCGTGATTGGGGTGTATCCACAGCTCATTTTGGTCACCATTGAAGATGTGATTCGCGGATTGACATTTGTGCGTGTAACATCGTAATTCAGAGGGTATGCATATGACCATGCGCGTCTTTCATGCAAATAGCGGCTCATGTGGGGGCTGTGACAACGAGATTGTCTTAGCGCTATACCGCCAACCGCGCATTGCGATGGTGCTATCGCCGGCAGATGCAGATGTATGGCTCATCACCGGCGTACTCAATACGTTCATTCGCAACTATTTGACCCAAGTACTGCTCAGCACCACACAACGGCCATATATCATTGCAACCGGCTTATGTGCGGTCAATGGGCAACCATTTGGTCGCGGTGGGATGAGTGATGCGCCAGAGATTCCAGTGAGTTTACACTTAATGGGATGCCCGGTGCGCTCCGAAGATATCATTGGTGCAATTTACAATGCACGCAAAATGCGCTCATAGCAACGCTAAGTTGCCCTATTTTGCGTATAATACTGTGCAGATATCAAGGGATATGACTATGTGGTCGGCAACACGCAATAAGGAGTGACGGTGGATCTTATCTTTGCTTTACTCGTATACCCAGGTCTCATTCCAGCCGTACTGTTGACGTTGCTCTTCAACTTCTTGGTATCACAGCGGCGTTTGGTGTTACCACCTGACATCATGAAAGCCATTCTCAGCACCGATGGTCTCGGCGCGATTGTCAGTATCGTTCTTGCCATCAGTGCATTAATCTACATGCCATGGCCATTTAATGGAGCGTACAGCGATGTGGCCGGCCCACTGTTAATGTGGGCTGCACTTGAGGCGGCATTTTTGGTGCCGTCACTTGTGGCGCAAACTTCGTCATCGCCCATGGTGGTACGTGGAGCGGCACGCTCACTCCAGATTGGGCTGGCAGGACGCATCGTAATTTGGTGTGTGTTTGGTGCGCTCTACTGGGCCAACCAAACGTGGAGTATGAGTGTTGTACCGGCGTTATTGCTGGCATGGGTCTCGGGCATATTGGCCCTACCTGCAGCAATTGGCGTCGGCATGTTCCGCAATGATACCGCACTAACGGGGGTAATCACCACTGGATTGAATATGTCGACAGTGGCGTTAATGCAAATCGCCGCCGATGTGCGTGCGACGGTGTTGATCGTGATGGTCACCTCGAGCTTGATACCACTCGATATCGGCAACGAAATCGAACGGTTGATTGCAATTATTCTGAGCACGGTCATCACAATGGTGCTCATCCGCATTATGATTCGCAATCAACCGTTTGTCACATTAGCAGCAGCGTTGCGGTGGTGTTGGTGGCGGGCCTTACCACCTGCAGTGCTGGCAATTGTCTACCTGCGATTGTTTGTGTCATAAAAAGCGTGGTGATATGCATCTGGTACGCATCAAACAACTCAACGCGACAAATACACCAATCCGATCATTGTCGTTGAACATTCCTGCGCACATTTGTTACGGCATTGTTGGCGCAAGTGGGAGCGGCAAAAGTAGCTTGCTTAACATTATTGCAGGCCTACATGGCGAAGCATCTGACCACGTACTTATCGACAGTGTGCCGGCCAATCGCGCCACACAACGTATCGGTATCGTATCGCCGCGCATTCAGTTGCCCGCAGATGCACGGATTGATGAACTAATCCTCAATCATGCCCAACTCTATCATACCCATGTCGATGACATACGCTCTGCATTCCAACGCGCTATACGCCTCTGTGCCCTCGAGTCACTTGTCCAGCAACATGTACGGTTGCTGTCAATTTTTAATCAGCGACGCGTCGTCATTGCGATGGCCTTAGTACAAAAGCCAGCACTCTTACTCATTGACGAGCCGACAATTGGGCTGACCGCGAGTGAACAAAAAGTCATGATTGATATTCTCGAGGGGCTTCGTGATCGCGAGATGACAATAGTAATTGCATCGCGTGGTGACGCACCACTTGACTCATTGTTTGATATGATTGGCGTCCTTGCAAACGGCACTATTATTGCTGAACTTGATCAGCAACACATCCGCAACCTACCACGCACGATTCTGATACGCGCCGATGTCATTCCTACGGCCGCATACGAGCATATTGTGGCACTTGATAACGGGATTGTGGTGACGCGTCGTAATATCGTGCTCACAGGTGAGGGCGTACGAGCGCTTGCCCAGATTTTGCAGGTGTTATTGCACTACAACGTGCATATTTTTGCGATTGAACCGCTCAACCATCCACTCGCTGATTTGGTGCATCAAGCCAAACAACCACAGGTACTTGCGCACCGTTACCCGGTACGCGCGGTCACATCGCCGATAGATGAGTCGGGTGCATCAGAGGAGACAGCGCTATGATCAAACTCTTGATGCTTGTCCTGCGTGACCATATCCGGGGTCAGCGAATATTGGTCGAATTATCGGCAATGGCATTTACCGCTTTTTTTGTGCTACGCAATCTCACTGAGAGTCACGCAACACAAGCAACGCTGGTCCTCTACAGCTTCTTGATGACGCTCTACACCACCTCAGTGCTTGCAGATAGTAACGAGCAACCAGCTGCCATGCAACGAATCCTTGCCATGCCCAACCGCGAATCATTGCTATTTGCAATCGGTGGGAGTGCCTTGATTATCTCGAGCGTGTCGTACTTGGTGTTGAGTGCAGTCGGAACCGTCTTGAATCCCCTGGCAATGCCGCCACTAGCAACAACGTTTTTGGCATTACCAAGCGTATTATTGGTCATTATCACGGCGATTATCCTGATGATGTTAATGACGCCATTAATTGCCACAACCACACAGCGCCTAATTATCCTAGCGCTGGTAACGATCCCGATTGCATGGAACATCGTGGTCACCACGATCAACCTATCGATGCCCCAAATTGATAGTGCCCTTGTAGCGGCGCTCACCACTGTATGGGGGATTATGCTGTGGCCTGGGTTTGCCGTGTACAATCACGCAGTGCATCCGCACTACGATCTGGTGAGTATCATCATGCATCTCATCCATGCGTTCGTGATGGCCGGATTGTATCTCATCATCCGTACGTGGTTCCAACGTAAAGCGCTCACAGTTGCATAGCGGTTAGTATACACAGCGCCCGGTTGGATGCATCCAACCGGGCGCTGTTACGTCATCGCAACCTAGGCACGGGCAGGCTCGGGGGAGGCTGGAGATTTGGCAAACCCGAGACCAACGAGGACCACAAATGCAATCCAAATCACATCAGCCAAGAATAAGTGCAGGATTTGAATCGGGATTGGCGCATACAGCACAACATTTATCGTGCCCAATACTAGCTGTGCCACGTATGACACAATCAAAATGTTTGCCGTCTTGGCAACTTGGGGCGTGGGGAATGCACCACGGAAGAGTTGGGCGATAATCACCATCACAAACCCCGTACCTACCGCAATCGCTGGGTGTGCCACACGCAAACGCAACAACAAGTTCGATGTCGGATCAAGGTCCTTATACAATCCATCAACAAAGCTTGTTTTGGGGAACAACGTATCTCCCAAGGCGGCAATACCGCCACTTGCACCGAGTAACATCATCATCAGGACACCAAGTACGGTCCAGATAACCAGGCGCCGTTGGTTGCGCAACACCGGTGCCGCCACGCCTCGAGCCCATATGCCCGTCAACGTGATAGCGGCAAGTAGCAATAAGGTGTTAACTAAATGGGCAGCCATAGACACCGCACGCGTCAACGACGCATTATGCGCCACAAGCTCAAATATCACGAGCATCGCACCAATCAACGCCTCAATAATGACAAAGATGAGCGTGGCTACTGCACCTTTGCGCACAATGTCGCCCTTGGGATAGAGCTTGAAAGCCTGATACGTCATCCAGGCAATCATAAATAACAGCAATCCGCTCGTGATACGATGCGACAATTCAATCAGTGTTTCGACCTCAGGAGCGCGCGGTATCACCTCGCCGTTACACAACGGCCAGTGATCGCCACAACCGGCACCAGAACCAGTCGCACGCACGACGGCCCCCCACAAAATGACCACAATTGTATACAGCAATACAATCCAAATATAGCGTTCGTAACGGTTACGCACTTCCATTTGTTACTCCTATCACAAGCCTAACCTGCCCGCTATTGTAGCCGAGAGCCGCAAAATACGCAACCAACTCTGTACTACAGTATGTGCCCAGAACAAATCGCAACATGTTAGAATGCCTGTATGACACAATCATCGTGGCGTCTTGTAACAACCGATGTACAACAGACGATAGCCTTGGGGCGCCTACTTGGAAGCCAGCTCCAGCGAGGTGATATTATTCTGCTATCAGGAGATTTAGGTGCAGGCAAAACGCATCTTAGCAAGGGAATTGTCGCCGGTACAGGCAGTCTAGACGCAGTGACGAGTCCCACGTTTGTGTTCATCAATGAATACCGCACGCCGACTCGGTTAACACTCTATCATGTTGATTTATACCGCATCGATAATCCAGCAGAGCTGGATGGGATTGGTCTCGCAGATGCAACAGCAGGTCATGGTATTGCGCTGATTGAATGGCCAGAGCGCGATCCAGAGCTCACACAGTTACCACATCTGTCGATTCACATCAATCACCGCACTGCGACAGAGCGCGAGATAATTTGTACCGCACATGGACCACGCGCCCAAGCATTAATCAACGATGTCAGCGTACATTGGCCACTACCCGAAGGAAAACGCGCATGATAGTGGCAATAGATACGAGTGGGATCATGAGTGGGTTAGCCGTGATGGCTGATGACGGCACACTCCTCGCTGAGCAGTCGTGGTACAGCGATCGCCGGCAGAGCGAACAAGTGCTCGCCCAGTTAGACGGATTATGTCGTGTCGTTAATGTGGCACCACATCATATCACACGCATCGCAGTCTCGATTGGCCCTGGTAGTTGGAGTGGAATTCGCGTCGGGATTAGCATTGCCAAGGGTATCGCCATCGCCAACAATGCGGTTGTGGTAGGCATTAATGCGCTTGATGTACTCGCTTGGTCAGTACGCAACCAAGGCCCAATAACCGCATGCATCTCGCTCGGTCGTGGCCGATTTGCCACTGCAACCTATCCAAATCACCCATGGGGAATCGGCAGTATTGCGCCCGCGAACCAATCAGGCGCCGACATGACAATAGATGCGCAGCATTTGCTCGTCTATGAGCCACATACCTTGGCAGTGTTACCGCAATCAATGCGCTCTCATCCTCGGCACCACAGTGCATGGCCGCATCCACGCGTCCTTGCTGAACTCGGATTCGATGCGTTTCATGCACATCCAGATGGTCATTCAACAATTGAGCCAATATACCTTGGTGAACCAGTACAACCCAAAACATGAACAAGCACCTTGTTTCAGTCATTTTGACTGCACAGCTACTGTTATCTGCCTGCCAACAACCTGCAGATCAACGGAGCACACCAACACGCAACCAAGTTACACAAACGAATACTCGCGTTGCACTGACCAACACCCGCGTTGTGCCGACCAACACCCACGTTGTACCAACCAACACTCACATTGCACCGACCAACACTCGCGTTGCGCGAACGCAACTATGGTATCTCGATCGCATTCATGCCCCTGAATTGCAGGAGCAGGGTATGTCACCTGTGCGCGTTGCAATCATTGATACAGGCATTGACACTACTCATCCCGATCTTGCGCATCAAATCATCAATACGATAAATATTTTTGGCACATCAACCATGACGGATATTCAAGGGCATGGAACACATACGGCAGGTATTATTGCGGCCAAGCCCAATCCACAGACACAGACGCGCGGTATTTGTCCGACCTGCCAAATCATCGCCATCAAAGCAATCAACGATGACGGCTACGGCAGTGATGTCACGGTAGCACAAGGTATTGATGATGCTATCACGGCCGGCGCCAAGGTCATTAACCTGAGTATTGGCAGTGTAAATGATGCACCTGTCATCAAAGCCGCCATCGAACGCGCTCTCGCGGCAGATATTAACGTTGTAGCCGCGGCGGGTAACAACGACAAAAGCCCGGGTAAAGTCGTGTTTCCCGCAGCCTATCCTGGCGTCATTTCCGTCACTGCCATCGACAAAAACAATGCCATCGCACCATTTGCCCAGAACAACCCAGGCATTGACATTGTGGCACCCGGGATTGAGATTCTGAGCACCTCACCGTTTGGCAATGGTTATAGCATCGAGCAAGGGACGAGTACGGCGGCACCGCAGGTCACCGCGACGGTCGCGCTCATACGGGCACTACGACCCGACTTTAGTGCGCAACAAACTCAGGAACTGTTGCTTGCGCACACCATGGACCTCGGCGATCCCGGGTATGACACCACGTTCGGCCATGGATTACTCCATGTCGATAATGTCATCAAGGCGGCCCAACAACCCGATGTGCTACAACGAGGACAAATCCGTGGGCGGATTATCAGCGCTGATACGCTGTCAATTACACTAGAGATCAACCAACAGCCGTTACCAATCGACCCTAACAACCAATTCATGTACACAAATTTGACCGCAGGGAGACACACACTCGACATCATGTACGCAAACCAACGCATACCAGTCACGTTTGACGTATCAGGAATTGGGTTGTTCGTCACCGATATCAACATTTGGGTACGCAACGGAACTATCACCCCCGAAGTGCGCGAACAACTGCCGTAGCGGCTTTTTCGCCGCTAATCATGGCCGCATTGATGCTGCTCGCCTCGGTATACTCACCTGCCAAAAACAACCCAGGTACGGGAGTGTTGTTATCGGGCAGATGCGGGTGAATACCCGCTGGTTGGCGAAACTGGGCAAAAGGAATCCGATAGATTCTGAGGCGACGATAGGCATCAAGTGGGGCATGAGCACCTAACATCTGCACCAAATCGCGCTCGGCGCGATCATAGAGTTCGTCATCGCTGAGCTCAGGAATACCAAGCACCGTTGCACTCAACAGATGCTCACCAGTTGGCGCATAACTCGGAGTCACCGCGGTCAGTTGCACGGCATTATTGACAAACGCATCGGGATTCGCATTGAGCCAGATTTTTTTCTGGTGCGTCAGTGGGGCAGTCCCATGCCAGTACATGGTCACGGTATCGAGGCCGTCGGTAGGTACCGGTAGTCCAGAGAGCTGCTGTGCGACTGGCGCAGGCACCGCGAGCACAACCGCATCGGCCAATACCACTTGGTCATCACGCAACCGTACCCCAACGACGCGGTCATCCTGGCGCACCAAGCCCGCAACTGCCGTATTCAAACGTAGTTGCGTATCCGAGTTTAATCCAGCAGCAAGTTGTTCGCTGATTGCCCCCATACCCTGCTTAGGCACTACAGTGCGCCCGTCGGCTAGCATTTTAAAGTCAAACAAAAAGCACTTAGCACTCGTTGACAAGGTGCGATCAAGAAAAATACCACCATAAAACGGCGCAAAAAATCGCTCGATTGTCTGCGCACTAAAACCATACTCACGCAGATACTCATGTGTCGTGGTATCAGGCCCCTGACGAATCTGCCGAATTGTGCGACTGCGCAACGTTAGGCTTAACTGCAAGACGCGTAATTTATCGAGTGTTGTAGCCGCGTCAGACCAAATTGCAGGCCATGCTGATGGCCAATCGCGAAGTGGGTCGGTGAGTGTTGATTGACGTCCTGCCCGACAAATCACTGCGCCTGGCTCAAATGCCTGTAACTCCAAATCGGGTAACGACAACCAACGTTGTACGGCAGGGTACGCATCAAACAACACCTGAAAGCCACGATCAAGAATACATCCATCAATGATATCGCTCCGCACGCGCCCACCCACAGCATCGCTTGCCTCAAGCAATGTGATAGCCATGCCGCGTGATTGGAGCGCCCGAGCAGCAGTCAGCCCTGCCAATCCAGCTCCTACAATGATGACACGCATATATCCACCTACACAGTATGGTATTCAATCGATTCATCTGACATACTCTCTCTATATCATACTTGGATTACTGCTATCATTGTGTCGTATATCACAACAAGCAGTGGTATGATGGTCGTAGTTGTTTTTTTGTTCAGGGAGGAACACCATGTCACAGCCGATTTGTTTGCAACTCTACACTGTTCGTGATGCTATGTCAGCTGATTGGAAAGCCACGCTCGCCCGCGTTGCACAGATTGGCTTCGCCGGTGTTGAGGTGGTCTACACCGACAAAATCCCCGCCACTGCGTTCAAGGCCGAGCTCGATCGCCATAAATTGCTCGTCTCAGGTGCACACGTTGGAATTGATTTTTTGCGCGACCAGCTTGACCAGGTGATTGCCGATCTCAAGCTATTCGGTGCCAACTACATCATCTGCCCATGGATTTCGCCTGATCAACGTGGTGATGCCGCAAAATGGCGCGAATTCATGCATGAGTTTGAGATTATCGGCACAAAATGCCGTGCTGCTGGCATGCAATTCCTCTACCACCATCATGACTTCGAGCTCGAGCCCCTCGGCAATACCAACGCCCTGACAATTTTGCTTGATGAGAGCAAACCTGGTACCATCGATGCCGAAATCGACATCTACTGGGTGGCATTTGCCGGCATGAACCCGATTGATGTGATTACCAAGTACCGTGGGCGGGTACCATGCGTGCACCTCAAGGACATGGCTGCTGGTGATCGTGCATTTGCCGAGGTCGGCCACGGCATGCTTGACATCGCCGGCGTGCTCAAGGCAGCTGATGCCGCCGGGAGCAAATGGTTGATCGTCGAACAAGATGTCTGCAAGCGCGATCCTTTTGAGAGCGTCGCCATGAGCTACAATTGGCTCAAACAACACGGCCGCGCCTAATCTTTACAATCTCATCTGTTAACCACCCTTGGATGACTCCAAGGGTGGTTTCGTCTACTTACCTACCATTCGTTAAGCAAACTCTCATCTAGCCAATAACCCATTCACACCACAAATCACAGTATAGTTAAATAAGTATTTGCACATTGTGCACGGCATCATTCGTTTGCATGATTGTGCATTCCTGCACATGATGGACGCAGTGAACTACCCATCTTGATAGACTCAATAGAAGAGTCATCACGTACAGGCATGATGGTTTCTGTAGACACCAGTGGCCTGTCTATTTTTTGAATTCGGTCGGTGTGAAAAACATCACAACAACAGGAGTTTTGCATGGCGCAACGCCCACCTCGTGAACAACTCAATGGCATGACAATTTCGGATACGTCAATTCGTCAGCCCGTTTTTATTACCATGCTGATGTTGTTGGCCGTCACATTCGGCATTTTGTCGTTCAACACGATGCCAGTCAATCTCTTGCCCGAGATTAATCTGCCGATTGTTGCAGTCACGGTATCGTATCCAGGCGCTGGCCCTGCAAGCGTCGTTGACCAAGTAACCGAGCCCATTGAGCAAACCGTCAATACCATCAACGGCATCAAGCACATTACGTCAAACTCAAGTGAAGGGCTATCGTTACTCATTCTCGAGTTTGATGAAGGCACCGATGTAAATCAGGCAGAACAAGATGTCCGTCAAAAAATCAACGGCATCCGTAATTCATTGCCGCGCGACATCCGCGAACCAATTTATCAGCGCTTTGACCCAAATCAAGCGCCAATTGTGTCGATTGCGATTGCCCCAAAGGAGGCTATCGACCCCCTCGAGTTGCGTGACCGCATCGAGGATCAAATCACCCCGCGCCTTCAACGTGCGGCCGGCGTCGGTTCAATCACGGTTCAAGGTGGTCTGACACGTCAAATCAACGTGTGGATGCAACTCGACAAGTTGCAGGCCTACGGGTTAATTCCAGCCCAGTTGACACGCGCATTACAATCAGCAAACGCCAATTTGGGGCTCGGTTCGATTAATGCTGGGACACAAGATATCAGTCTCCGTGCGCCGAGCATGCTCACCAGCATCGAAGATATAGCCAACATTCAAATTACTGGCACGCCATACAAAATCTCAGACGTTGCCACGGTTGAAGAGGGTATTGCTGATGCTACGAGTTACACACGACTCGATGGTGCCGATGCAATTATTCTCGATGTCCGTAAACAATCTGGTACCAACACGGTTCAGGTCGCCGATGCAGTACGTACCGAGCTCGAATCGGTCTTTGCCGATCGTACCGACATGAGCTACATCATCCCACGCGATCAATCGATCTCGGTGCGTGAGTCGGTCATTAGTTCAATCGAAGAGTTAATTTTTGCAACGATTGCCGCATTGATTGTTGTGTTCCTCTTCTTCCGCGATATTCGCAACACACTCATCACCATGGCCGGATTGCCCATCATCTTAATCGCCACCTTCATTGCGATGGCACTCTTCGGTCTCACGATTAATCTGATTACCTTGCTCGCACTCTCGCTATGTGTCGGCTTGGTTATTGACGATGCAATTGTGGTGCGCGAAAACATTTTCCGGCATACGTTGCGTGGCAAATCAGCCCGTATGGCATCGAGTATCGGAACCTCCGAAGTATCGCTGTCCGTCATTGCGATGACACTGACAATTGTGGCAGTGTTTGTGCCTGTGACATTTACTACTGGCACCGTCGGTATTATTTTTAAGTCATTCGGTATCACCGTCGCAGTCGCCATGTTGCTATCACTCATCGAGGCCTTTACCTTTGCACCAATGCTCTCTGCCAATGCATTTCGCACCAAGAAGAAGCAAGCCACCGATGGCCATGGCAATCATGGGGAACATCACGTTGTCGATATTGATGAGAGTGATCCAAATGCATCACTGCTCCACGAGGCCAACGAGTCACCAGGGAAGTTAGGTGACTTTTATGGCAACCTGCTGGCACGTAGTTTGCGCACCCGCACCAATCGCATCATGATCATGGTGGTAGCGGTAGTCGTATTAGGGCTGAGTGTCGTGGTTGCGGGCCAACTCAAATTTACCTTCTTCCCGACTGAGGATCCACATGAGTACATCATGGGTTTTGAGATGCCACCAGGAACGACGCTTGCCGAGACTGACCGTATCGCACGCCAAGTAGAGCAAGTGTTACTCAGCGAAGAGACAACTGTCTCCGTCATTAGCACCGTTGGGTTCTCAGGCAATCCGGAGCGGGCCGAATTCAGCGTCAAACTAGTCGGCAAAACACCAACCCAAGCGGCCCAGGATGCGGTACGCCCCAAGTTGAGCTTTGCGCCGAATCTGGCGTTTGGTGTACCGAGCTTCCAAGGATCAAGCACGGGCATTACTGGTCGCACCTTGCAGTTGAGTCTCCAGACCAACCGCAATCCCGAAGAGATTATGCCGCTCGTCGATCAAATCATGCAACAAATGCGTCAGACGCCAGGCATGGTCGACGTCGCCACCAATTATGTGCCAGGCAAGCCTGAGTTGCGCCTGTTGGCAGATCCCAACCGCATCGGTGATCTTGGGCTAACCAACGAAGATATCGCCTCGTCGGTCCGTGCACTCATCAACGGTGAGCGCGCCACGGTACTGCGTCGCGATGGCATCGATACCGACATTGTTGTGCGCTTGGCTCCATCAGATCGTAGTGATGCCGCTGCACTCGGCAACATCATCATCCCAACACGGAGCGGGTCTGTGGCGTTGAGCTCACTCGGTCAATTTGAGTTGTCGAGTAGCCCTGTGACGATTCGCCGTTACGATCGATTGAATCAGGTTTTAATTGGCGCCAACTTACAAGATCTCAACATCGGTGATGCACAGACACAAGTAAACGGGATTATGGCATCACTCGATATACCAAGCGATGTCGTATGGAGCTTTACCGGTCAATCACAACAGCAAACCGAAGGCTTTTCATCATTGATTCTTGCGATGGGGCTGTCAGTGTTGTTCGTCTACATGGTATTGGCATCGCAGTTCGGCTCGTTCACACAGCCGTTCGTCATCATGTTGGCCATGCCATTTAGCTTCATTGGTGCGTTTATCGGGTTGATTTTGACCAACACCGATCTCGACATCACGGGCATGATCGGTCTCATCATGTTGCTCGGTTTGGTGACCAAAAACTCTATTTTGTTGGTGGATTTCACCAATCGTCTGCGCAAAGCTGGTCTCGAAAAGCACGAAGCGCTCCGTGTAGCAGGTGCGGTACGTCTGCGCCCAATCTTGATGACGACCTTTGCGATTATCGCCGGTGCCTTGCCCGTAGCCATGGGCATCCACATCTTCGGCACCGGCCAAGGTGGCGAGTTCCGTCGTGGATTAGCAACCGTGTTGATAGGCGGTTTGACGACGTCGATGTTGCTCACCTTGTTTGTTGTCCCTGCGGCCTATAGTCTGCTCGAATCACTGACGAATCGATTGCGCCGCAATGACGAGAACGAAGAAAGTGACAGCCCTGCGCAGACAATCGCAGCCGGATTGCCCAATCGCGCACCAGGACGCAATCAAGAGTAATGTACAGAGAGTCATGCCGGGGGACTTACGCCCCCGGCACACAAAGGAAGTGTTAGTACGTATGCGAAACAAATTTATCCGCACCTTATTGGTAAGTGGGATTGCCACAGGATTGATGGCCTGTAGCACAACGGCCCAGGTCACACCACAGGTTACACCTGTGGCCGGTACCGCAAATACCATCGTTGCTACACCACAACCGAGTCTCGATCTCGGCAGTTTGCTCCCAACCACAACGACCGACACCAGTGCAATTGCTGCCGCACTTGTCAGTGGAACCGGCGAGATTACCACGCGGAATGATAGCCAGCTTAACTTTTTGGTCACGGGCACTGTCGCCGAGGTACGCGTCACTGAGGGGCAACAAGTCAAGAAGGACGACATCATCGCCATTCTTGATACAACCCTCTACGACCAACAAGTTGTCCAAGCCGAGGCCAACTTGGCCAGCGCCAAAGCGACACTCGCAGCGCTCCAGAGCAACGGAGCCGATGCCATTGCTGCACGCGCACAACTTGCCCAGGCCCAAGCTGCGCTGGATGCGACCAAGCCGGATAGCACCAGCGCTGACGTGCGTGCCGCCAAGTTGAATTTGCAGACGGCGCAGTACAACCTGCAAAGCACCAAAGACCGCTTGTCACTTGCCAAAACACAAGCGCAAATCCAACTTGATTTGGCCAATCAGAATCTTGCACAAGCCCAGTCACAATTCGACTTCGATCGATACAACTGGGAGTGGATTCTCGAGAACGGCACTGACCCAGCGATGCCAACCATACGTGGCCGCGAAAACAAGCTCGGCGACCAGGCTATCAAGCGCTATCAGGTTGCCTACGAGGTATCAATGTCGCGACGCGACGCGGCCAAGATTTCGTTCCGCAATGCCGAAATTGGCTCTGATCAGGCCAAACAAGCCGAGACTGTGGGCGTCGCAACTGCCGAGTTCCAAGTCTCACAAGCCGAACTTGCACTCGAGCGGTTGACCAGTCCTACCGGCAAAGACCGGGCTGCACTTGAGGCGGCCGTAGCAGGAGCCCAGGCAAGCGTCAATCGCATCGACACCCAGCGCTTGCAAGCCCAAGCAGGTGTGGCGCAAGCCGAGGCTGCCGTAACGCTGGCGAAACTTAATCGCAATCGTGCCGAGATTCGGGCACCATTTAATGGTGTCATCGCTCTCGTCGACATCAATGCCGGCGACGCCGCAAATCCAGCTGGGCGCCCGGTTATTCGTGTCGTCGATACGACGAGTCTCCGCGTTGAGGTGCAAATCAGCGATGCTGATATCGCTAATGTGAGTCTCGATCAACGCGTTACGGTCAGTGTTGATGCACTCGCAGGTCAACAGTTCGAGGGGACCGTTACCTTCATCTCGCCCATCGCCAACATTGTGGGCAATGTACGGTCGTATACGATCCACATCGACTTGGATGACACCACCAATCTACGCGCTGGCATGAGCGCCCGCGTGAATTTGCTTGGCCGATAAGCACTCATTACCCGCGCACTCGTCACCTGTTGCATGCGGTTCGCATGCAACAGGTGATTGTTATTCACGGAGCCAATCATCCGTCATGCAGTAGTGCCACCAATCCCCCCAGACACCATCAACGACTCCTGTGTATCTCGGCAGGTGCTGGAGCCACCAAATATGATGAGCCCGCATATCACCATTACCCCACTCACGACAGTCAACGACCCGCGGTGGTGCATCCATGGTATGGGGGAAGTCACGCCAGCGATCACAATACGACAATACCTGCGCATGATGCCCCCAGTCATAATCATGCCGACTGTTCGGCGCAAAATGCACATTACCACAGCCAGCTTGGCGTGGCGCAATCGCATCGTATTGACTAAAGTCACGCCAGTAGTTATGCGTATGTGGTGTGCGCTGATAGACAGCCTGCATCATTGACTCCACCCGATGGCCAAAGTTCTCGAGCATACATCCCACATCACGCTCAAAATTAAACCCCATCATCACAAAGTTCCTTGATGCCTCAGGCACAATCAATGGCGGTGCATTGCACCAAATTGCCTGTGGGCCAATCATGATGGACTCGTACTCACCGGCATATGGAAACGAAAAGACCCACACTTCGTCGAATTCGCCGGCAGCATGACGCGCAATCAAACTGAACTGCGCCAGTCGCGCCCGATAATCAAGACCATCAGGATGATGCATGGCGCGGCGCTGCCAGCCCTGCAGATAAGTGTGTGCATCATAGCGAAAGCCATCAACCTTGGGTGGAAACCACGGTGCATCAATGGTTTTTATGATTTGATACTGCACCCGACCATGACTCGCCACGGCAATGTCAGACACATATTGTGTGGCCAATGCATATGGATTATGCCATCGCATATGGTGATGTAACCGCGTTCCACGATCATCAACTATTGGGTCATGCACAATCATCAATACACGTGGTGAATAGGTCATAACACGGCACCTCTATGCATCATGAAAATTATGTATATGCTACTACACATCAATTCAATTTAATTCTTCAATGTACAATCGCAAATCATTGAATAAAAAGATGATTGTTCCAAATATAGACACCATGACACAGTGTACACATATATAATCAAGCCATGTTGTCCTACTTTCTCATGTAAAAGATGGGGGAAATCCACATTTTTTGCATAATTCAGGATTGTATTAGCCACAATTAGTGCTATAATATGCAAGTACACTTTTTTCGTGTAATCGTTTATTTGTTCCCTTCCGTATGCTCTTGAGCCACGTATACGGCACCCTCAGCTCATCTGCGACACCTCACGTGCGCCCTGCACACATGTTGGAGCCTCTGTAAAAGCTGAAGACACCGCAATTGGTCCAAGTGCAGATAAACATTGTGTACAACGGCGACGTTTCGCAATATATCATTTTAAGGAGTTCAGTGTGCCACGCATTCGTAGCAAACTGCCAAATGCCGGATCCAATGCCCCTGTCCCCGCTCCAGAGCCCACTCCCGTGCTCACTAGTACCGAAGTTGAATATGAGACGCCCAAACAAGCAGCAGTGCGTTCAATTCCGGTAACGCCAGCGGCCACTACGCCCGTCTCAACCGATCCTCGCCCTGTGCTCCCCGTTGAATTCGAAGGGTTGACGATCCAAGAGCTGCGCGACATGGCCAAAAGCAGCGGCATCGTTGTCACCCCTCAAATGAAAAAGCAGGACATCATCAAGGCCTTGATGAGCACACCGCCCGCTGCCGAGGAGAACACCAACACCAGTATCACCAGTGAAGGTATTCTCGATATCGTCCAAGAGGGTTTCGGCTTTTTGCGTGGTGAGCGCATGCTGGCAAGTCCCAATGACGTGTATGTGTCACAGTCGCAAATTCGTCGATTTGCCTTGCGCACGGGTGACAAGGTTGTCGGTCAAGTACGGCCACCCAAAGAGAACGAACGCTACCTGTCGTTGCTCCGTGTCGAGCTAATTAACGGCATGGACCCCGATACGGCGCGCAAACGCCCATCGGCCGATCAGTTGACGCCAATCTTCCCGAATCAGCAAATCAAACTTGAGACTGAGCCAAATATTTTGTCAACCCGCTTGGTTGACCTCGTGGCTCCGATTGGTCGCGGCCAGCGTGGCTTGATTGTGTCGCCGCCCAAAGCCGGTAAGACGCTGTTGCTCAAGACGATTGCCAACGGCATCGCCGTCAATCATCCTGACATCCACCTCATGGTCTTGCTGATTGGTGAGCGCCCCGAGGAGGTCACCGATATGCGGCGATCGGTCCAAGGCGAAGTCATCTCAAGCACCTTTGATGAGCCTGTCGAGGACCACGTCAAGGTTGCCGAAATGACACTTGAGCGCGCCAAACGCTTAGTCGAAATCGGTCAAGATGTCGTGATTTTGATGGACTCAATCACCCGTCTCGCTCGTGCCTACAACCTCGAGATTCCACCAAGCGGACGTACGCTCTCGGGTGGTATTGACCCGATTGCCCTCTACCCCCCCAAACGCTTCTTTGGTGCCGCCCGTAACATCGAGAATGGCGGCTCACTCACGATTATCGCCACCTGTTTGGTTGATACCGGTAGCCGCATGGACGACGTCATTTACGAAGAGTTCAAAGGCACCGGCAACATGGAGTTGCATCTTGATCGCAAATTGGCTGAGAAGCGCGTCTTCCCCGCCATTGATATCACTCGGAGTGGTACCCGCCGCGAGGAACTTCTGCTTGGACCTGAGGTCATCAAGCAAGTCTGGACCATGCGGCGCATGGTCACCATGCTCGGCGAGAACGAGGGCACCGAGTTGGTGCTCGCTCGCATGACCAAGACCCGCACCAACGCTGACTTCTTGCTCTCACTGGCCAAGCCAAGCTAGACTCCGATTGTTCATCGACAACCACGATACGCACGTCACGCCACTGTGATGTGCGTATCATGCATTAGCAGTCAGTCTGTCCCGATAAAATGCTACAATATCGACATATATTTACACAGATACAACTGCGTATGTCGTCACCAATTGCGCGCTTCGAGGAATTCATGGAGCGCCTGCTTGAAACATCAATTGCGCGCATCCTCGATAGCCGACTCGAAGAGTCGGTGATTATGCGTCGGCTTGAGCGTACGATGGAGTCGAATCAGACGGTGCGTAACGACAAAATCTACGTCCCATACAACTACTACGCCTATATCAATCCAATTGATTACAAAGCGCTACACAGCAAAAACCCCGATATCCAGCACACGCTCACGAGTTATCTACGCAAACTAGCGGCTATTCGTCAGTTTCAACTGATGAGCGCCATTAATGTGCAACCCGTCAGTGATTCAACCTGTGACCTAGCAACTGTACGGATTGCATTTGACCCACTCCCAACGCCAGGCAGTGAGTCTACCGATACCTTTGATGCAA
This sequence comes from Chloroflexota bacterium, assembly GCA_046300655.1. GTDB lineage: Bacteria > Chloroflexota > Chloroflexia > Chloroflexales > Roseiflexaceae > UBA965. The sequence continues at coordinate 42,533 of JBKCLM010000060.1, forward strand.
TCCAAAACGAATACGCAAATTCCTCGTTACCGACAAGTATTATGAAACTCGGCTCACCCTACGTAGCGAGTTCAACCTATCAGTTAATCGTCGACAATGGCACAATCAGCGAAGCACATCCTATTAGTCAAACGCAACTCTACCTAGGACGGGATGACAAAGGCAACAACATTATTTTGATGGATCACCTTGTATCGCGCAATCATGCACGCATCAACTATACGAACCGGCACTTTTATATTACTGATTTAGCATCAAGTAACGGCACAAAAGTGAATGGTCACTTCATTAAGAAGCCAGATTACCCGATTACTGTCGACAAAGACATCATTACCATTGGCAGCTATACCATTCAGATAAAACGGACATATCGTAATGAATGATCTGGCGAATTTATCGATTGAATTTATCATCTGGGTGTTGCGACTCATCCTCGTCGGATTGGTCTACCTGTTCGTCTGGCGTGTCATGCGTATCATGATGAAGGGGAGTCAACACGACTCGCTGATTAGCGATCTCGGGGCATATCTGATTGTGAGTGATCCCGGTAAAAGTAAACTCCCCCGCGGGCAAACCTACATCTTGGATGTCCACTCCACCATCGGGAAAAGCAACAACAATTTGATTGTGGTGAATGACACGTATATATCTGACAACCACACCGTCATTCAATTTATCGAAGACCGCTGGATTATTCGTGATATCAACAGCACAAACAGTACGTATATCAATAATCTCAAAGTTGTTGGCCCTGTTGAGCTTGGTCACAACGATATTATCTCGATTGGCTCCATGAAGTTCCGCATGTTCATCCAAGCCGAAGAAGATAAACGGCGTAACAATAGCTAAAGGAACGTATATGTCCGTCCCGATTATCCGCCTCCGTCGGCGCCTCGAACAGCGCTTATGGGGTGGTACGACACTGGCTCACTGGCTCAATCTCACCGATGCTCCCCATCAACTTGCCGAAACATGGGAGATTTATAACGACAATGCCATCGTCAACGGACCACTCCACGGCCAAACACTCCGTCAAGCCGTCGCACACTACGGTCCACGGTTAGTCGGTCAGGCCTCGTTTGACCGCTATGGTGCGGAGTTCCCGCTGCTCGCCAAATTTATTGATGCCGCTCAACCGCTCTCGGTCCAAGTACATCCCGACGACACCTATGCCCACACGCACGAGGCACACACGGGATTCCATGGCAAAACCGAGGCATGGTATATCCTCAATTGCGATACCAACAGTGACGTTATTCATGACTTCGTACATGCTATCAGTCGGCAGCATTACGCCGATGCCATTCATGACGGTACGCTTGATGGCCTGCTCCGTCATGTCCCGGTTATACCTGGAGATACGGTATTTGTGCCAGCTGGCACGGTGCATGCAATTAATGCGGGGATTATGCTTTTTGAGATTCAACAAACGTCTGACTTGACGTACCGCGTCTACGACTACAACCGCCGTGATGCGCAAGGCAATTTGCGCGACCTGCACATCGCCCAGGCACTCGATGTCTCATACCTTGGGCAACCACGCAGTGCACTCACTACACCGATCGACCGCGGCAATGGTGTACGTGAGTTGGTGCGATCGGAATTTTTCGTGATGGAGCACATCCACCATACGCAGGCATGTACCTGGGCGCGGCCAGGCGATAGCTTTCAAATACTGACGCTCATCGACGGGGCCATGACGATTACCAGCGACAACGAATCACACCAACTTACACGCGGCGACTCGCTGATTATCCCGGCCGATATGCAGGCATACCAGAGCACACCTGACAATCATGCCATCTGGTTACGCTGCTGGGTGCCAGGTTAGCTGAGTTGATTGCGAATCATGGCGCGGATTTCGGCAATCTCGTTATCCAGATGGCGGGCATGATCGTTGGCCTGCTCAAGGCGATCAACCTCGGCAGCCACAAGGCGCGTATATGGACCGATTGCATCGGTGATACGCCCTTGCATACGGGCGAGCTCAGATTCAAACTGGTGATCAAGCTTGGTCAGCAAGGCATGGCGCACCTCGGACATGCGCTGCTGGAGCTGATTCTTAAGCGCAGTGCGCCGCGCCGGAATCACGTACAAGCCCCCAAGTGCAATCACACTGGCAGCAATTACACCAGTCGTATCAAACACGGCGCCCTTGAGGGCAGTAGCAATAATCGCCCCGATGCCTATGGCACCGACTTGAATCACTGCCGTCGTAGCCAGTGCCTGACGGAGCTCATTGGCCACATGGGCTGCCTCGGCGCTACGATCGTAGCTAGCCACAATCTCGTTGGCCGTGGCAACGATATCGGCAATCAACGCCTGACGACGATACTGAAAAATCGCCGCCCCCTCGGGCAATAATGACTCCGATGTCCGCGCACGCCGGTAGACATACTCGCTGACTTGTTGCCACAACTGCAGATTCCGCTCGATTAGCCAATCAACCATGACCTGCGTTCGCTCCTCCACCTGATCAGCCAAATCGGCAGCAACCTCACGGGCAAATAACTGCTCGAGCTCGTCGCCTTTGAGGAGTCGGTGCAAATGGCGAAAGCGGATATACTCATCAAAAAAGCGCATGCCGCGAACTTCGGTGTCACTCAAAATCGCATGTATCGCCGATTGATGACCGTGTGCATCGCGACGCAAATCATTGGCAAACTGCTGAATCTGCCCCTGTAAATACGCCACCGCCTGGACATCATCATTAACACTTTGGCGTTGTGATTCAATCGAATGACGTGCTTGTTTGACGACCTGATCGCTAATCCCGAGCGGCGACTCGAGGCGAATACGCATACGCGTACGGTCGTCAAGACGTTGATTGAGGTACTCCCACAAGGCAGTGAACCCCGATGCCACCTCGTCGCCTTGACGCCACCGCCGCACCGAGATAGGCATCACCAAGGGCGACTCACCAAAGAGGGCCATCGCCTGTTCGCGCACAAAGGTCAAAACCTCGACTTGCTCAGCATCAGTGAGGAGGTCGATTTTGTTGACGACAATCACGACTTGGCGGCGCCAGTCTTTGAGCATCGCCAAAAACGCGCGCTCCGTCTCACTAAACGGTCGATCGGCCGACGTAATAAAGATCACGACATCAGCACGCGGGACTATCTCGCGCGTTAACACCTCGTGATGGCGCAATACCGCATTGGTGCCAGGGGTATCGACAATCGACATGCGACGGAGCAACGGCACTGGCAGGGCCCGTACCACCCACCCCGGACGTTCGGAGATGGCAAGCTCTTGAGGGGCATAGCGCAACATGGTCACTGCATCAGTCGTGGGAGTAGCACCTTCGGTCATGACCTCGCTACCGACGATGGCATTGAGCAGGCTTGATTTACCAGCATTGAATTCACCGGCAATCACCACCAAAAATGCATCCTCAAGATGATCGCGTGTCTCGACAAGTACATGGCGCTCGGCCGCATCACGTTGCCCTTGATGGACATTATCCCAGAGCGCGAGTACCCCTTCGAGGAGCGTTTTGGTGCGCAGACGCAGTGACTCAATACCATCCATAAGTTCATTCCTTTTGTCAGATGCGGCATCTGCTGAATATCCAACAGATACCGCATCGAATTCACGTACTTAGGCCAAATACCGCTCAAACCAAGCAATCGTGCGTTGCATGTGGTCGATTTGGTGGGCGGGCTCACCGCTCCGGGTCAACTCATGCCCCTCACGCGGGTAGCGCACCAACTCAACCGTACGACCTAGACGACGCAACATCGTGTAAAGTTGCTCGGCCTCGCCGATTGGCACGCGAAAATCGAGCTCGCTGTGAATAATCAACAGCGGCGCATGTATGTCGGCCACGGCGGCAATTGGTGATGCCTGCCACAAGCGCTCGGCATCCTGCCAGGGATTCATATCAAACGAGTACTCGATAAGCTCATAGGCATCGCTCATACTATGCTGCGTAATCAGGTTGTAGACTCCACGTACGCCCACAGCGGCTGCAAATCGTGTGCTATGCCCGATCAACCATGCCGTCATAAAACCACCATACGAACCGCCAGTCACACCAACACGTGCCGGATCAATCGGCAAGCCCTTGGCTAGCACGGCATCAATGCCCGCCTCAAAATCGGGCTGATCGGCATGGCCCCATCGGGCTTGACTGCCGGCTTGCCAGGCAGCCCCATACCCCTCTGAACCACGTGGATTACAGAAGAAGACGTAGAAGCCAGCACCAGCCGTCGCTTGCCACTCAAGCCACATCGACCGTGTGCCCGGGCTCCACATCGCATGCGGGCCGCCATGGATATGCAAGACCAAGCCATACTGCTTACCTGGCTCGACCTGGGCTGGCGGCAACAACCACCCCTGGACCATGTGGCCGTCAGCCGACGGATACCACACCTCTTCGAATGGCACGGTGATACGATTGGGGCGCACACTCTCAAGCAGATTCGTCACACGCGTCACACCACTCGTAGATGCCATAAACAAATCGCTCGGTCCCTCGGGACCACCTTGCGTATATGCCACACGGCCATCAGCATGCACAGCAAACTCATCAATGACCACACTTGCTCCAATGATGGGTTGTGCAATCGGCATAAGCGTACGTCCAGGCACCGCAACCGTTCGCAAGGTCCCCTGCCCATGCCACTCGGCCACATAGGCGATGCCCGAGCTATCAGGTAGCCACTCCCAGTTACCAATAGTCACGTCATTGACGTCAATTTGTTGCCATTGACTACCATCAATGGGGCGGATCAAGATGGCCGAACCCCCATAAAACGGCGCCGCATTGCGTTGTGCCGTGACTGCCAACCATGCGCCATCTGGCGAGACGTGAGGGCTATAGACGGACCACACGTCGTCCTCGATGAGCGTCACCTGCCCAGGCGCATCCGCCACAGGCACTTTGGCAATACAACGCCCAATAAAGTAACTGGTCGATTGTGGATCGCGCTTGGCCTCGGCATAAACAGCACTGCTATCGACAGCCCACGTTGGCACACCGTAGTCGCGTTGATCATCGGTGATACGTTTGAGTGAACTTGCACCTCGATTGACATCGACCACGTACAACTGGCCACGACGCCCTTCGATGTAGTCGGTACCCGTACGGAACGGCAATTCGTCGATGACACGGGGATCGATGCGCTGTTGTGCCGCATAGTCCTTGGCGGCTTTTTGTTGATCGGCCTCAAACTTTGAGGTCGGCGCTGGAGCTGGGTGTACCTCAGTCGCAAGGTCTGACGGGAGGGGATAGCTGACCAAGGCAATCCGCTGATTATCCGGACTCCAGGCAAAGCCACCTACACCAGCCGGGAGTGAGGCCACCATCGTTGCTTCACCACCGTCAGTTGGCATGACATAGAGTTGCATGCCATCACCACCACGACTCGACAAAAACGCCAACCACTGACCATCAGAGCTCCAGGTGGGCATACGATCGCTGTGGGTGCCGGCGCTAAATCGGCGAGGCGTACCACCGTCGCGCTGTACCCAAATCACCCGTTTGAATGCATTGCGGACGCGATCCGGCGTGGCTCGCACATACGCCAGCAATTGACCGTCAGGACTCCAGGTAGGTTGTTCAACGTATTCGATTTGGTACACATCGTCACTACGCCATGGTTGAGGAGTGGTCATACAGATTCCTTTGTACTCTCTATCAAACATCAATACCGTATCACAAAATTACGCACTATGTCGCCCAAAAAGAATGGCGCTAGAGCACACTATGGCACTCTAGCGCAACACAGCACATCACACAGCAATGGTTATTACTCGGCGGTACCATCCTGCCATGCGGCAATATCAAATTCCTGTGCTTTAGCACGAGTTGCACGCACTTGGCTATCCGCGACAGCCGTCTCGCCACGATAATGCTGGATATCGTTATGCAAATCATACGAAAAGCGCTGAATCACCCAGCCACCCTTGGCGCCTTGGCGCAACAAATCGAACAACCACACCTGCGCATAGTCGTCGTACGTCGCTGCAACAAGCCAGACGAGCTCATTCCGACGCAATGTATGAGCCAAACGACGCAACCCATCAACACGGGCGCTACTCGACGAACGAACGGGAATTGTCGACATGACATTACTCCTCATACCCTGATACATATACTTTGACGTTGGCGTCCATTATACTCGCATTTTGCGAATGGGCGTACAATAGGGTAGGCCTATCTTGTATAATTTATGAGGGTATCTCATAGCAGACAGCGAGTTCATCCATGCGCGTAACACTCCTCGGCACTGGCACATCAACTGGCGTGCCGATGATTGGCTGTGAGTGTAGCGTCTGTACCTCAACAGACCTGCGCGACCGACGTCTACGCACCTCAGCCTTAATTGAGACATCAACTGGTAACATCTTGATTGATGCCGGTCCTGATATGCGCTATCAACTCTTACGTGCCGGCGTCCAGTCATTGCATGGCGTACTTATCACCCACGAGCACCAAGATCATATTGGTGGTCTTGATGACTTGCGACCGCTCAACTACCGCATGCAAACCTCGGTGTCACTCTATAGCGAAGAGCACACATTAAATATCTTGCGCAAACGATACCACTATGCGTTTGAAGCGCAGAGCGGTGGTTCTTCGCGGCCAAATATTGACTTAATCCCAATTCACCCATGGCAACCGTTTCAATTGGCCGACCATACCATTCTGCCACTGCCAATCATCCATGGACCGATGAATATTTTGGGCTATCGGATCGGGCAGTTAGCGTATATTACTGATGCCAGCCATATTGATGACAGCGTCGTTAAGGCCATCCAAGGCGTCGACACGCTCATCATCAATGCACTCCGCGATCAACCACACCCCATGCATCTGTCATTTGCACAGGCTCAACAGTATGTTGAGCGGATCGGTCCACGTCGGGCGTATTTTGTGCATCTGTCACACGATCTCCATCATGCCGACCTGCTCCACCGCCTCCCCGAATACATGCAACCCGGCTATGATGGACAGATGATCGAGGTCGCCGAATGAGTATTGTGATTGATGCGCGCCTCAACGCCTACCGCACTGGCGGTATCCCCAAATACACGCGTGAAATCACCAGTGCCATGGCACACGTCGCACCGCAACAGGATTTTGTGGTGCTCCAGCACCGCCGCCAACCCGAACGCATCGTTAGTGCGCCGAATGTCACGCGGCGCGTCATTTATACACCACCACATCATCGCCTCGAGCAACTCACGTTACCCATCGAGATTGGTGCGATTCGCCCATCAGTCGCCTTGTTCCCCGATTTTATTGCGCCGCTGTATCGCACATTTCCGGCAGTGGTCACCATCCACGATTTAGCGTTTTTGCATTTCGATGATTTGCTCGATGATAACGCCAAAGCCTTTTATGGGCGGGTTGGTGTCAGTGCACAACGCGCCCAAGGTATTATTGCCGTCTCCGAATCAACCAAGCGTGACATTATTGAGCGCCTCGATATTGCGGCAGATCGCATAACCGTCATCTATGAGGCCGCATCAGCGCACTACGTCCCCATGGAGCAGGTGCCCCACGAGCGCAAGCGTATCAACGGCTTCGATGTCGAATCAAACAATTACCTCTTGTTTGTCAGCACCATTGAGCCCCGTAAAAACCTGCCCCTGTTGCTCCACGCACTCCGCATTTGTCGCGATCGCCACCCGGATCGCAACTACCAACTGGTCGCTGCAGGCTCACGGGGCTGGCGCGAAAAGCCGATTATTGAGCAAATCGAACACTTGCGCTTAGGCGATGCCGTCACGTTGCTCGGCACCGTCAATGACGACGATTTACACTGGCTCTACGCCAACACACGCGTCTATGCCAATCCATCGCGCTATGAGGGTTTTGGTCTGCCGTTACTCGAGGCACTTGCCTGTGGCGCGCCAAGTATTGCTAGCGATATCTCGAGTCTCCCAGAGGTCGGCGGCAACGCCGTACAATATCTACCCGTCGATGACCCAGGCGCATGGGCCGATGCCATCGAGCTCATCTGGAGCGACGAGATATTGCGTACCGAGATGTCAGTCCGTGGTCCGATGCAAGCCGCCAAGTTCTCGTGGCACCAGGCTGCACACCAAACCCTTACTGTACTTAACGCAGTTGCCACCACGAAAGGATAATACGTATGTCTGTTGCCTCACTCGTCAGTAGCGCATGGCTCCACGCAAACCTGACCAATCCGAATGTCGTCGTCGTTGATACACGCTGGTATTTGCTCAATCCATCACAAGGTCACGAAGAGTATTTGGCTAGTCATATTGCTGGCGCCGTCTACCTCTCAATTGACCACGATTTATCGGCAGAGGCCTGGGACGGCCCCGGCCGCCATCCATTGCCCAAATCCGAGCGTTTTGTGGCCACGATGAGCCAGGCCGGCATCGACAACACCTGCCATGTGGTCATTTATGACAGTGCCGGCGGCTCAATAGCAACTCGCCTGTGGTGGTTGTTGCGCTACTACGGCCACACCCAAGTCTCAATCCTCGATGGTAGTTGGCAGGCATGGGTGGCCGCTGGTGGCGCTGTCCGCAGTGGCACCGAGACGCGCACTGCGCGCCAATTTGTGGGTGCCCCCAATCACGCCATGACCGTCAACGCCGACCAAGTAGACCAACTACGCCACGACCAGCGTGTACTCATTCTTGATGCGCGCGCCCACGAGCGCTACACCGGCGCTGTCGAGCCATTGGGGCCACGGGCTGGCCATATTCCCGGTGCCGTATCAGCACCATTCGCAGGCAATCTCACAGCCGACGGTACGCTCAAATCAGTAACCGATCTCACTGCGCGCTATCACGATCTCGGAGCGCATCAGGCGCAACAGGTCGTATGCTACTGTGGGTCGGGTGTGACGGCCACACACGATATCTTTGCCTTGCATCTGGCCGGCATTGACGCCACGCTCTACCCAGGATCATGGAGCGACTGGAGTAGTCAATCAGAGCGCCCCATTGCCACCGGGGAGCACCCCTAACCCCACGAGGTCACCATGATTGATACAACGCGAATTCTGCTCGGGCTGTTGATTAGCAGTGCCATCGGCGCGGTAGCATATCGCCGTGGCTCACTCAGCAAAAGTGGCTGGCTCGGTGCCATCATCACCGGTACAGCCACCTTTGGTTTGGGCGGATGGGCACATGGAGTGACGCTGGTAGCATTTTTTGTCAGTTCAACGCTCTTATCGCGCTGGCGCAAACAACACAAACAACAACTCGAGCAGACGCTCTTCGAAAAAGGGTCGCAGCGCGACATTTGGCAGGCCCTCGCCAATGGTGGGGTAGGGAGTGTTATTTGTGTATTGATGCCAATCTTCCCGGACGCCACTGCCATCCTGAATGCTCTCTATGTCGGTGCCATGGCCACCGTGGCTGCCGACACCTGGGCTACTGAGTTGGGCGTCCTCTCGCGTAATCAGCCCCGCCTGATTACCACTTTCGCATCAGTAGCACGTGGCACATCAGGGGCAATTAGTGTGGCCGGCACGCTGGCAACTGTAGCTGGCGCCCTCGCCATGGGCGTCGTTTTTGCGCTGAGCCTGCCGGTACTGATGCCCATCCTGATCCTTGCAGGAGCGGTCGGCGGGCTCATCGGGAGTTTGAGTGATAGCCTAATGGGGGCCACCGTGCAACGACTCTTTGCGACGCCCCACGGACCGAGTGAACGACGCTACGCTGCTGATGGGAGCGAGCATCGACTCATTCGTGGCTGGATGTGGCTGAACAACGACATGGTGAATTTTGTGAGTTCGCTTTTTGGGGCTGGCGTCGCACTACTGATTTGGCTCGTGTGACGGCGCTGGTTCTTGATAGGCCTCGAGCTGAATCGGACCAAAGAGCTCGTCCTGATGCGCCACAATCGTCCGCCGTTTAATCATCTCAAGCACCGCCCACAACGAGACCACCACATCGACGCGGGTGGTTTTTTGACGGGGTAACAAATCAAAAAACGAAATGCGCCGCAGACGCTGCAAGCGCTCGCGCACCGACTGTACCACATCCGCCACCGTCAAGATCTTGGGGGCTGGCAGTGGAATTGTCGGTGGCGGCACATCAATTAAACGCATGCGTTGATTCCATACAACCAGCAATTCATCAAGCGACATCATCAATGGCATATGTTGGACTGAAGCCGTTGGCAACGATGGTGCTTTGGCCATATGTTGCCAGCCCAATTGATCGCGCTGACGCAACCACTCGGCGGCAGCTTTGTAGTGCTGATACTCACGAAGTTGCCGCACCAAATCGACGCTGTCGTCGACCTCCTCAGCGCTACTCGGCGTCACCGGCAACAACGCCCGCGACTTGATGACCAAAAGTCGCGCCGCCAACACCACAAACGACGAAATCTGGCCGGCGTCACGCTCTTGTAACCGACGCACATGCGCCAAATACTGATCAGCAACCGTGGCTAATGCAATGGTCGTAATATCAAGTTCAGATTTTTCGATTACGTGCAAAAGCAAATCCAACGGCCCCTCGAACTGGTCAAGGCGCACCGTGTACATGCTCTGATCATCAATCAACATTGGTCATCTGCCCACTGAAACAAGCGAATCTCGGCGGTATCTGCCCCCGCAGCCAGTGCCATCAACAGCGCACACACCGCAGGACGCACCCCAGCCTGTTGGGCTATTGTAACACTGCGTTGCTCGTGGTGTGCATGACGATACATGGGCTCAAGCCAGGTCGTCAACCATGCATACACCGGCGGTATCCGCCGACATACCACTGCGATGCCATACCATAACAACCCTAACGGTCGCCCGTGGTCGCTGACTTTGCCGATATCATGCAGGAGCGCTAACACGTACAAATCGTCAGCAACTGCAGGCTCTTGGGCGCGGAGGACGGCCACAATATCGAGGGCATGGCGCTGGTCGTAGCGCGGCAACTGCACAAACAGGCGCTGCTCGACCGGAGTCAGCAGCGCCTGTACAAACATGTACTCATCCGGTTGTAATTGCCCTGTCAATGCGCGCCAGAGTTGCCACAACCGATATCGCACCATGATTCGATCCCCATAAGCACCCTACTCGATAAACCCACGCAACTTCTTGCCACGATGTGGGTGACGCAACTTGCGCAATGCTACCGCTTCGATTTGACGGATGCGCTCACGTGTGATGCCGAACTTGTCGCCAACCTCCTCGAGGGTGCGATACTGGCCATCGCTCAACCCGTAGCGCAACTGAATAATCAGGCGCTCACGCTCGGGCAGACTAGCCAACACCTCGTCAAGCTCGCGGCGGAGCATCAAGGTTGAGGCAGCTTCGGCAGGGCCAGCGATACGCTCATCCTCGATGAAATCGCCCATGCGCCCTTCACCCTCTTGGCCGACTGGCATCTCAAGCGAGAGTGGTTGCATGGCGGCCTCAAGCGTGCGTCGCACCTTAGCCGGCGTCATACCCATCTTCTCGGCGATCTCCTCAGGCGTGGGCTCACGTTGCATCACTTGTTGCAACTTGTGGGCCGTACGCTTGACCTGGCTAATCGCCTCACCCATATGCACGGGCAAGCGAATCGTACGACTCTGGTCGGCAATCGAACGCGTGATGGCCTGACGAATCCACCAGGTGGCATAGGTTGAGAACTTGTGCCCCTTGGTGTAGTCAAACTTCTCAACAGCACGCATCAAACCGATATTGCCTTCTTGGACGAGGTCCATCATCGTCAATCCGTACGAGGTGTACTTTTTGGCGATTGACACGACCAAGCGCAAATTGGCTTGAATCAAATCTTGACGCGCAACATCAGCTGCTTCAACGATGCTGTTCAATGGCTTGTCATCGCCAATATGCCCCATCAAGTCGTTGTTACCCGCACATACGAGATAGAGTGACAACACCGTATCGACCATCTCAGACCATTTGTGCTGATAACGCAAGTTCTCTTTGGTTGACATGCGACTCGTCACATAGACAGAGGCAATCTCGACCACACAATGCTCGATATCTGAGGTCACATCATGGCGCAAATCAGCACCAACCAAGCCCGACAACAGTCGCCATGATTCACGATCATTCGCTTGAAAGGTACGCACAACGCGCTGTGTCTTGAGTAACTCGTACGCACGCCACAACATATTGTCACGATTCGCTAACCACTGTGCAACGCACTGCTCAACATCACGGCGCTCGAGTCCACCGAACTTGGCGCGATCAAACTCTTTGCGATCACCATCATCATGCAACCACTGATGTAACTGTGCTGCCACATCAGCAATCTCAACCGATGCAGATGCGTCAGACAACAACGGGGCGATACGCTCAGCACTTGCGGCAGGCTTATCGCTCCAACTACTACACAGCAGGGCACTCCACCCCAACCCGTGAATCGTCTTGTGGACAAGTATACGCGCACTGTCCATCGGCACACTCATGACCAGGCGTTGTGAACGCACTCGAACCGCCTTGAGTCCCATCTCAATTCGATGCGCAAGCATGACCTCGTCAGCAGCGCGCAATAAGCGCACTTTACCAATCTCTTGCAGGTACATACGAACTGGATCATCGAGCGAGATATCGCTGATGGCCGTATCAATCACGTCATCTTCAGTTGCAATGAGACCGTCGCTCGTGGAGCCAAAATGATTGCCCGCAAAATCATCAGTACCGAGCACATCATCTGCTTTGAAATAAATATCTAACTCACTGCGGTCATCTTGTGGATAATCTACACTGCCCATCACAATGACCCCTTGATTACGTTCGTACTCTTGGATCTGCGATTACACCAGACGAACGGCACAGTGCTGAGTGCACGCATCGTCATTGATACAGCATTCGCCGGCATACCTTGCCGTACATAGCATACAGAACAAGTACCTACCACGCCGTTGACTGCTTGATGTGATTCATCCATCAGATATCCCTCAACGTTATGCACAAAACCGCTGTACACTAACGTGGTTGCAACACTCGCATATAAAGAGCAACCGAGTTGTTACTACAATCTACACCAATATTGTGCAAAGTATATGCGAAGTTGATGCATATCAGTAATTACTATATCATTTATGAGGGTTAAACGTCAATGCTTTTTACTGTGTCATAAGGAGAATCTATAGTGAGTTTTAATCAGCGACTCCAAGTAGCAATCGAGCAGCAGAATAGCCTCTTGTGCATCGGTCTTGATCCTGATGTCACCAAGCTGCCTGCGTCGTTACGCGATGATGCAGATGCCGTATATACGTTTTGCCACGAAATCATCGCTGCGACCCATGACGTTGCCGTCGCCTACAAACCCAATATCGCCTTCTTTGAGGCCATGGGTCTCGTCGGCATCGAGACGCTCACTCGTCTGATGCAACTCACGCGCCATAATATTTGGATTCTCGATGCCAAACGCGGCGACATCGGCAATACGGCAAGTGCCTATGCCCAAGCCGCCTTTACGCACTTTAACGCTGATGCTATCACCCTCAACCCGTACATGGGTGGCGATACACTTGAGCCATTCCTGCGCCATGCTGACCGCGGTGGTTTTTTGCTCTGCCGCACCTCAAATCCTGGCAGCCGTGACCTACAAGAGCTTATCCTTGCCGATGGTCGTCCCCTGTATCTCGCCGTTGCCGATCTCGCTGCAAATCAATGGAACACCAACCACAATGTTGGTTTGGTGGTCGGCGCCACCCAACCCGATGCCCTCAAAGCAGTGCGCACCATCTGCCCCAAGTTGCCGTTCTTGTTGCCCGGCATTGGCGCCCAAGGTGGAGACCTTGTCCAGGCCCTCAACGCAGGACTTGACGCACATCGCAGCGGTCTCCTGATTAATGTCTCACGCAGTGTCATGTATGCCAGCACTGATACAAACTACGCCCAAGCTGCCCGTGCCGAGGCCATTCGTACCCGCGACGCCATCAACCAAGTCCGACACTCCGCCTAACCTGCCCCAATCAATACGAAGCCGCCCTGACACACGACCTGTCAGGGCGGCTTCGTATGTTTATGGAATATCTACGTTATGGCTGAATGTCACCACTAATCTCACGCGAACGTGACACATACCAATAGACCACATTGCGGAACCGTGACTCGCGGCCATATAACAAACTCATCATGCCCGGCATATCAGTTTTGCGCGTAATTGCGGTACCACCCAAATCTGAGATTGTCGCATACACCTCATATGGCTGATACATGATGATACTCGGTGCCATATCAATCCAGCGCTGCTGGAACTCAGCGTACAACTCGCTACGGACATCACGGCTCCGCTCAATGCGTGCCAATGATAATGAGTCATCAATGATGGTATCCTGCAGTCCTGCATAGTTACGCCCGATACCAACCTGCGTCGAATGCCACAGCTCATAGACATCCGGGTCACTACCGAGGCGCTGCCAACCGTGTAATGCCATCTGGAACTCACTCGTCTCGAGGCGCTGGCGCAACACGTCACCGTCAAGCGGTGTCACAATCACGTTGATACCGACCTGCTTCAGCTGATTCACAATGTCGGCTGCAGCCAGATTACGATCAACCGCTCCGTCTACCAACAACTCGAACTCAAGGCGCTGACCATCGGCATTCACACGCACACCATCATCGCCCAACAGATATCCCAAACTTTCAAGGCCTGCAGCAGCACGCTCTTTGCTCGGAATATACCAGACCGCAGTTGGGGCATAGGCCCACCATCCTGGCAGGATTGGCGTGTCAATGCGTGCAACTTGACCCTTAAAGACGCGATTAATCATGTCGTCACGGTCAATTGCCTGTGCCAGCTGACGGCGGAATACGACGTCATTGAATGGCGCTTGTTGCAAATTAAACGTCAGAATCGTATATGCATCAATCGGCACAACCCGGCGCGTCACACCGCGTGGCACATTATAACTGCCGAGATTACCCGTACCGAGGTACGCCATGCCGTTAATCTCACCGCGGGTCAATGCCGCGAACGCCGTTGCCTCGTCAGGATAAAACCGCAGCGTAATGTTCTCAATCAGCGGTCGCCCTTGATAATAATCAACGTTGGACCGTAACACGATGCCCTCGGCATTCAACTGGTCGAGGCGATACGGCCCAGTTCCCACAGGCTTCACACTGAACTGCGAGCTCGCCCATTCTTCAGGCGGCACGTCGCTCAACAAGTGCGCCGGCACAATCGGCACCGTGGCAAACTTCAAGAATGGTGCAAACGGCGCCTGGAGCTGACATCGAATACTGCGGTCACCTGCACGCTCCACGAGGACCGTACGCCATACAGTTGCCACACTCGGTGATCCCGTAAAGGCCGGACCTTGGATCGAACGAAGCGTAAAAAGTACATCTTCGACGTCGAGCGGCTCACCATCATGCCACTGCACATCGCTCCGCAACGTAAAGGTATACACCATGCCGGTCTCATCAATCTCCCACGATTCAGCGAGACCAGGGCCAAGTGTACCGTCAAGATTGATGCGTACCAAACCATCAAAGATCAGCGCTTGCACATCTGCAGCCGCCAAATCGCGCCCCGTATCACCAATCAGCGGGTTCAGCGATGTAGGCAAACCGACGACACCCTCGATGTAGCTACCGCCGGCTGAAGGACGCGATACGACTGCACGTGACAACGCCAAATAGGCCATCAGTCCTAAGACGACGACCGAACTGACCACTGCGATAACGATTTGAAAGCGAATGCGCCGTGACATGCAACCTTACCAGACTAACAAACCAGCCGCTGCCGAGCCAAAAATCGGCAGGCTGGCAATCAATGCCAAAATCAAAAATAATACACCTAACACAATGGTCAATTGGAAAATCGTCTTCTCCAAGCCACGCTTCGTCTGATACATGCTTGACGCATCGCGTGACTGCAACCCGGCATTGCGCCCCTGCAAAACCACCAAAAAGGTTAACGCGATACCAAGCGCAATCAGCGCAATTGACAATGCTGTCTCCATCGTATGCTACTCCCTAGTATTCGTTGTTATACACACATCAAAATCATCGTATTCGGGGGTAAACCGTATACACACTGTGTTGGATTATAGCACATGCATATGCGCATCTCCACGAATACGCATCAAATTCTCCAAAGATTCCGCTCACGTCATCTGTGCGTGAATACGCCCAAGCAACATGCGTGCCACCTGCCGCAACACATCAGCATCCGGCATGGTAATCTCCTCACCTCGCCGGAGTGCACACATGCACACCACGACACTCCGTGCTGGCTCGGTCAACTCAGGCACCATGGCTGTCCCACCCGATCCTTTTGAATGCACCTCGCCATGCTCGAGCCACCGAATGGTACGACACAAATTCAAAATCACGTAATCAGGTGCCTCATCAACCTGCGTCTCAGCAGACGCAATATCATACCAGACGGCCGCCAATGCCTGCTGCGGCGTCGGTAACGGCACAATCGCATCCCCATACACCATAATTCCATGATGATGGGCAATCACCATGTGTGCCGATAAATCGGCATCAGTCCGTTCGTGCTCCCATATATGGGTATCATCTGCTAGCGCCGCACGGGTTGACTCGCGCCAATCTTCACTGTAATGAAAGTAAAACGGCGCCGGATGCACCCACTCATTCAGCAACGCCCGATCAATTACCGACAGCTCAATTGGGGCCGGTAGCCCAGATATATCCAGCATTGCAGTGGCCAATGCGACGTGCTGCCGTTTTGTCGCTGCCCCATCACAGAACACCAACACATCAAGATCGCTCCGCCCCGGCTGATAATCACCGAGTGCCACCGACCCATGCACCAATACGGCAATATCGTCACCCACAATCATACACAGTGAGTGCACAAGCCTCGCGACTTGTGGAACAAGTGATTCAGGAATCGTGCGCATCGTGTCACCCTGCATACCGGCGAATCCACACATCAGGATGCGCAAGCTCATGTGCGGTCGGTATATGCGCCGGAGTTGTCCACAAATAGCGCACAAGTGCATCACCACCGTGTGTGGCTAACGCCGTCACGAATGCCTCGCCATCGCGGTATTGCGCCATTTTCATCTGCATACCGGTGACACGCATAATCAAACTGTCAAGCGTGGGGCGCTCGTGTTGCCGCGCCTCCATCCGCTGATGGAGTTGTCCAAAGGTGCCAATTTTTTGTGCACCAATCCGATTCATCACATAGTTTGAGTGCCCCTCAATCAGCGACATCACCACCTGCATCTCATGAAAGATTGCCCGTTGCTGGTCGTCGAGCGCCCACTCGACCCAACTCTGTGCGGCAGGTTGCGTGGTCACTCGCCGCACCATCGAGAGTACGCCCCCATGCGGAGCCTCGAGTTGGGTCGCCAATGTCTGCATGAATCGATCCATTAACACGCGTAAATGCGGGCGTAACCAGGGAATTCCCTCGAATTGAAACACGTGCGAGACCTCGTGAATCACAATCCACTGGCGCAAATCAGCCACATTCACACCCTGCTCGCGCGCAATCCGGGCAATATTGGGCTCAACCAACAACAATTCATTTGGGGCATCATCATCATGCAACAGTGCTGTGTCATACTGGCCAAGCACTCGGGTAGCCATCCAGCTCAACATCGCCCCACTCTGAATCCCCGCCACACGACCATTCATGCGCCGGGTCGCTAATCCCCAATCGCTCTGGTCGTGATGCGCCAACCACATCGGTTCAAGTGGGGCCATCAGCCGCGCAAACGACCGGATATTTGCGGTAAGCCACGTCTGCTGGTCAACCACCCGTACGCGCAATGCGCCTGCCGGAACCGCAAGTTCGGTCAAGCGCGCGACGTCCGCACCTGCTGCATCAGCCAGCGCCTGATAATTATGTGGATTCGGTTGATGGGCCTCGGGCAACATGCGTTGCGCCAACTGCACCGCTGCCGGCCAATCCACCATGGATGTCGGTTGATGACGCTCACGATCAGCGGCCACCTTGATACCGATGCGCATCACGGCAGCCGTCGCAACCGCACCGAGAATGATGTACCACGGTGACATTCGATTTGTTGGCTTCATGCACCCTATCCTTTACTGACGTGTCCGCATGACTGTCTACCCGCGAAAGCGGACCCGCACATCGTCTTGACGTCGTGTCACCCGTTTGGCATCCAAATATTCAAGCACTGCCAGTGCATATTTACGCGTCGTACCAAACCGATCACGCATCTGGGCCACACTGACACTCCCCATCTCATCAATCGTCTGTAACACCCATTGATACATCTCGTGCCAGGCAGATGCCGCATACACGATACCGTCATTCACCTCGACCACCTGGCCCGTCATCACCAAATACATCAACAGTTCGCGGTCAATCACCACATCGGGCGGACTATACGGCGCCGTCCGCAACGCTGTTACTACCGCCTGCACCTCACGTTGTTGCGCCGGCGTCAAGGTCACCTGATACCCCACATGACGCACCAAGCCGTCGCCAATCCGCTCAATCGCGTTCTGCCACACATTCAGCAACACCTCAAATGCCGGCATACCGACATCAAGGCGGCGCCGCAACTCCTCGCGTGGCATGCCCACACGTAGCGGATAGCGCGTCATATAGCTGTGGATCGCCTTATTCGTCTTTTCATACATACTGTGCAATACATCGCGGTCAACCACCCATTCACCAATTTGCACAGCTGGCACAAGGTCAGCCACCGTGCGCGCAACTACCGCCGGCGCCAAGTGCGTCTGCTGAATGACTTCAGTGATGTGCACCAATTTGCCACGAATCACCGCCCAGCACAAATCGGCCGGCGTGGCACGCTCAAGCGCCGTCAGCGCTGCAATTACCTCGGGGCGGTTCCGTCGATGGCGCAACGGTTGTGTATCAATCACGCGACCGCCACCGAGTGTGACACTGGGCGAGGCCTGACGGACAATCAGGCGATCGCCGCGCCACAACGGCAACGGGCTCGTCAGATGCAACTGCACTAATCCACTCGCACCTGGTGCAATCTCGTCACCATCAAGTACCGTCACCCGACAATTGCTCTCGGCTGATCCCACAAATACATCGAGTTGCATCCCTTGACGAATCGGTCGCGGGGCAATCGAGGTCGTGCGCAAGCGCACATCAATCCGCTGTGTCGTGGCCATCCGTTGCGGCAGTACCACCAAATCCCCACGCCGCAAATCATTATGCGAAATCCCCGAGAGGTTCAACGCCACACGCGTCCCCGGTTGTGCCACCTCGAGGCGCTGACGATGCATCTGTATCCCGCGAATGCGCGCAGTTTCGCCTCGTGGCAAAATGCTCACTTCGTCGCCGATTTTGAACGTATCGGCCAACAAGGTTCCGGTCACCACCGCGCCAAATCCATCCACACTAAACACGCGATCTACCCACAACCGCGCCGGTTCATCACGCCGTTGCGGTGGCGGTAATTGCGGGACCAGCTGCGTCAGTGCCGCCCGCAAATCATCCATGCCTTGCCCCGTCCGCGCCGAGACCACCACAATCGGCGCCTGCGCCAAGCGGCTGTCGGCAATCTGACGACGCACATCCTCAACGACGAGTGGCAACCACTCGGCATCAACCATATCAGCCTTGGTAATCACCACCAGCCCATGACTGATTTCGAGTAAATCAATAATCGCCAAATGCTCGCGCGTCTGCGGCATCACCGATTCATCCGCCGCAATCACCAACATCGCCGCATCGAATCCGCCAACGCCCGCCAGCATATGCTTAATAAAGCGTTCGTGGCCAGGCACATCGACCAAACTCACCTCGGCCCCCGATGGCAGTGTCAGCCAGGCAAAGCCAAGCTCAATCGTCATGCCCCGTTTTTGCTCTTCGACCAGACGATCCGGATTGATGCCCGTCAATGCCTGCACTAATGTCGATTTGCCATGATCCACATGTCCGGCGGTACCTATTACATACATAGTGGTGTGGTGTGCTCTAAAAAATGACGCTGGCGGATTTCATCTATTCTAGCCGAATTTGTCCGGACCGGCGACATTGCACACACGCCGACACAGCACACCATGCCCTAACAGACCGGGCAAATCACAACGCATGTGGTATCATACCTGCAACATCACCTCATTTGTTTTGTGACGGAGGACTCATCCATGAAGGAGCGTCGTGTTGTCATTACCGGCATGGGCGCCATTAGTCCGCTAGGACTCGATACTCAAGCGCTGTGGGACGGCATTCGTTCTGCACGGAGTGGCATCGGTCCCATTACGTTGTTTGACGCAAGCAATTTCGAAACACGATTCGCCGGCGAAGTCAAAGGCTTTGATGCCAACAACTACATGGATCGCAAAGAGGTCCGTCGTAACGACCGCTTCATCCATTTTGCCATTGCTGCCGCCAATGAAGCCATCGCCATGGCCGGCATCAATAACACGACCGTCGATGCCGAGGAGATTGGCGTCGTCATTGGCAGTGGTATGGGTGGGCTGACCACTCTCGCCGAAAACATGCAAATCATGGCCGAGAAGGGCCCCGGCCGCGTCAGTCCATTCATGGTCCCCGCCATGATTACCAACATGGCGGCCGGCCAAGTGTCAATGATGAATGGCTTTAAGGGGCCGAACTTCTGCCCCACATCAGCCTGTGCCACCGCCGCCCACGCCATTGGCGAGGCCGCCGAAATGATTCGCCGCGGTGTCGCCACCATCATGATTGCCGGCGGCAGCGAGGCCGTGATTACGCCAATCAGTGTGGCCGGCTTTAATGCCAACAAAGCCCTGTCAACCCGCAACGACTCACCCGAGACCGCCTCGCGGCCGTTCGATGTCAGCCGCGACGGATTCGTCATGGCCGAGGGTGGCGCAATTCTCATCCTCGAAGAGCTTGAGTCAGCCCAGCGCCGTGGCGCCACCATCTATGCTGAGCTCATCGGCTACGGCCTCTCCGCCGATGCCCACCACATTACCTCCCCTGCCCCCGGTGGCGAGGGTGCCGGCCGCGCCATGAAGATGGCCCTCAAACAAGCTGGCATTACTCCCAGTGCCGTCGACTACATCAACGCCCACGGCACCAGCACCGGTGCCGGCGACATCGCCGAGACCATGGCCATCAAGAGCGTCTTTGGCGATCATGCCTACAAGGTCGCAGTCAGCTCATCCAAATCACAACTCGGTCACCTCATCGGCGCAGCCGGTGCCATCGAGGCTGTCATTTGTGTGCTGGCCATGCAACACCAGATGCTGCCACCGACTATTAATTTGGTCACCCCAGATCCCGAGTGCAACCTCGATTACGTGCCCAATGCGGCACGCCCCAGCAAAATCGACATCGCCGTCAGCAATTCGTTCGGCTTTGGTGGCCACAACGTCTCACTGGCGCTCCGCCGCTGGGGTGCCTAAACCATGCTACGACCTGTGACCGAACTCCCCGCAGTACTCGGCGTATCATTCAACGATATCTCGCTGCTCCGGGGAGCGGTCATGCATACCTCGTACCGCTACGAACACCCCCTCGAGGCCCAACAATATCCCGATACCCAACGTATGGAGTTCCTCGGCGATAGTGTGGTGAATATCGTTGCAACCCAGTTGGTCTATGCCACGTTCGCCTCGGCCGACGAAGGCAGTATGACGCGCCTGCGCAGTGCCCTCATTCGCACCGAAAATCTCGCATCCATCGCACAACACTACCGTCTCGGCGATTATGTCATTCTGACCAAAGGCGAAGAACACGCCGGTGCGCGCAAACGCACCTCACTCCTCGCCGATGTCTGCGAGTCAGTCGTCGCAGCTATCTACCTTGACCAAGGTCTCGAATCAGCCCGGGCGTTCTTGTTGCCACATTTCACCGCACAATTGACCGCACTACAACAACAAGGCACGCCCACGGATCCGCGCAGTGCCCTGCAAGAAGAAAGCCAGCGACGCTATAACATTACGCCAACTTACCGTACTGTCGAAGCGAGCGGCCCCGATCACCAACGTCACTTCGTGGTAGAAGTACTGATTGGCGCACAAATTGTCGGTCGTGGCACCGGGCACAGTCAAGCAACTGCCCGTCTTGATGCAGCTCAACACGCACTCAACACATTACAGACACAACCAGACCTGGCATCATAACAGGCGCGTCTTCATGGTGCGTTCCCCCGCACTCATTGATAGACAGAAAAAACAAAGGTGACCTATGCGGCTTTATATCACCGGTGGCTCAGGCTACCTTGGCTCAATACTTGTACAACTCGCAACCACCCACGGGTGGCATGTGCGCTATAGCGTCTTTCAAAATAACACGGCTAACGATGCACGCGCTGATGTAGTTGATTTACGCAAACGTGGCGAACTCAGCGATGCAATGAACACATTCAAACCAGACGCAGTCATTCATACCGCATACGTCCAACAAGACCCCGATTTGCACGCCATCACCGTCCTCGGCGCCATCGAGGCCGCCGCAGCCAGTGCTCGACTGCGTGCCCGCCATATTCACATGTCAAGCGACATGGTCTTTGCGGGAACTGCCACCGAATACGACGAAATCGACATTCCCAAACCGATCATTCCTTATGGCACCGCCAAAGCTATCGCTGAAGCCGGTGTGACACAAGCAAACCCCGAGGCCAGCATCGTCCGCACATCGCTCATCTACAGCCCACTCCACATGCCACCGAGCCGCCACGAACAAATCGCCCTCGATGCAGCAGCCGGACACAACGATATGGCGTTCTTTGTCGATGAGTTCCGCTGCCCTGTCCTCGTTGATGAGTTAGCCAATGCGCTCCTCATTTTGCTCGGTCAAAAACACCGCGGTCCGCTCCATCTCGTCGGTGCGCAAGCAATCAGTCGCTATGACTTTGCCCACAAAATTGTTACTGCCCGTGGCGGTGACCCGCGCAAACTCCATGCGTCATCGCTGACAACAATGAGCCTCCCACGGCCAGCACGACTCATCCTCAAAAGTAGCTACCCCCATCCAGCCTGGCGGCTCCGCGGTGTTGATGAGGCCCTCGCCATCAGTCACAACTGACGATGCATATACCCTCTACTCCCACTGATATCACACCTACGGTACAGTGTGCATATGGGCACGATTCGTTCCGTGTTGACACGTATGTGTTTGCACCACCAATTTCAAATTCCGTTTGACATCTCCCCTTTTGCCACGTATAATACAAAACGTTGTCCGAGACGACAACATGTGTGGGTCGATACCGAAGTGGCCAACCGGGGCAGACTGTAAATCTGCTGGCTTACGCCTTCGCTGGTTCGAATCCAGCTCGGCCCACCACCATCAATGTCATGTGTGTTTGGCCACACATTATGACGCTGATATACGGTGTGCCCACGTGGCTCAGTGGTAGAGCACGTCTTTGGTAAAGACGAGGTCATGGGTTCAATCCCCATCGTGGGCTCCACCATTTTTATTGGGATATGCGGCGTGGGCATACTAGCCTTACGCTGCGTTCGTGTTCATGGAGAGTAAAACAAATCATGGCAAAGCAGAAGTTTGAGCGTAACAAGCCACATATCAACGTCGGCACCATTGGTCACGTCGACCATGGTAAGACCACGTTGACGGCCGCCATCACCAAGGTGTTGGCATTGCGCGGCGCCGCCCAGTTTACGGCGTACGACCAGATCGACAACGCTCCCGAGGAGCGCGCTCGTGGTATCACGATCGCCATCCGTCACGTGGAGTACCAGACCGACAGTCGCCACTATGCCCACGTGGACTGCCCCGGTCACGCCGACTACATCAAGAAC
>JBKCLM010000061.1:0-23124 GCA_046300655.1 Chloroflexota bacterium
CACATCCGTGGTGGTGGTGAGATGGGGCGCGAGTGGTATCTCAACGGCAAGCTCCTCCACAAGCAAAACACGTTTAGTGACTTCATTAGTTGTGCCGAGCACCTCATCGCACAGCGCTATACCTCGCCCGCCAAACTGAGCATCTTCGGACGGAGCGCAGGTGGGTTGTTGATGGGCGCAGTCGTGACTCAACGCCCCGAGTTATTCAAAGCAGTCATTGCCGGCGTGCCGTTTGTGGATGTCATCAACACCATGCTCGATGCCACTATTCCCTTGACCGTGCCCGAATATGAGGAGTGGGGCAATCCACATGATGTCGCGTACTTCACCACCATGATGCGCTACTCGCCCTACGACAACACGGTAACGCGGGAATATCCGGCAATATTCATGACGGCTGGATTCAATGATCCACGCGTTCAGTACTGGGAGCCAGCCAAGTGGATTGCCAAATTACGCACCCTGACGCCAAACGGCACCTACTACTTGTACACCGACATGGAGGCTGGGCATGCCGGCAAAAGTGGGCGGTATGATGCATTAATTGATCGCGCGCTCGAGTATGCGTTTTTGCTGACCACGTTAGAGGTTGTATCTGTCTAACTAATGCACCACATCATGGCAAATACGGTATGATAGAGATAGTACCAGTGATTGAGGATCATCAACATGAGTAGCACCACATCATCACGACCTGGCATGTTCGGACCATACGGTGGCAGTTTCATTCCTGAGACGCTCGCACCATCCGTCGCCGATCTTATCAATGCATATGCAGCCATCAAAGATGATGCTGAGTTTTGGGCCGAGTTAGCCACACTTCAAGCTACCTTCATTGGGCGACCCACGGCATTGACCCATGCACAGCGCCTTAGTGTGCATTGTGGTGGGGCACAGATTTACCTTAAGCGTGAGGATTTGGCGCACACCGGCGCCCACAAAATCAACAACGCACTCGGGCAGGGGCTGCTCGCCAAGCGCATGGGCAAAACGCGCATCATCGCCGAGACGGGAGCTGGGCAACACGGCGTGGCTACGGCTGCGGTTTGTGCATTGCTCGGGCTCGAATGCGTGGTCTATATGGGTGTTGACGACATTGAGCGCCAGAAGCCCAACGTCTTTCGTATGCGCTTGCTCGGTGCCGAGGTTCGTGGGGTATCGACTGGTTCGCGCACCCTCAAAGACGCCATCAACGAGGCCATGCGCGACTGGGTCTCAAACCCTAATTCGTACTACATGCTCGGGTCAGCGCTTGGCCCGCACCCATATCCCACCATCGTGCGCGACTTTCAGAGCATCATCGGCTGCGAGGCCTACGGGCAAATCAAAGCCGCCGCTGGGCGCTTGCCCGACCTGATTATCGCCTGTGTCGGCGGTGGATCGAACTCAATCGGCATGTTCCATCCGGTCCTCGAGGAGTCGTCGGTCGCCATGCGAGGCGTCGAGGCCGGCGGTCGCGGCATCAGTCTGGGCAACCATGCGGCCCGTTTTGAGGGTGGCAGCAAAGGCGTCTTGCAAGGCAGTTATACGTACATTTTGCAAAACGACGACGGCCAGATTCAGTTGACCCACAGCATCTCAGCCGGGCTCGACTATGCGGCCATCGGCCCTGAGCATGCCATGTTGCATGACACTGGGCGTGTACAGTATGTCTCGGTGGACGACGAGGAGGCTCTCGAGGCCTTTCAGCTGATTAGCAAGCTCGAGGGCATCATCCCTGCGCTCGAGAGTGCCCACGCCGTCGCCGATGCCATTCGTGTCGCCCCGACGATGCGTCCCGACCAGATCATCTTGATTAATCTGTCAGGTCGTGGCGACAAAGATATCTTTAGCGTGGCTGGTGTTCTTGGTGTTGATCTCTAGCAAGGTAGAACGACGTGGTGTTTCAGACTGACCCGGTAGTGGCCGGCTACACCTTGACGCCGTTGCTCATTCAACAAATCCTAGCAGTCGGCCTTGGGAGCATCGCGATTATCGTCATGATTGTGCTCTTTGTGCGGATGCGCCGCACCATGAAGCGCGATCAACGTATCGCGGCTGCCCAGGCCGAGGTCGATCGCGCCTTGCGCAAGCTCCGCAGTCAACTCGGATATGCCGCACAGCTCCTCAATGGCGAGCGCGACAAAATGAGTTATGACCGCTTGCGCTACCGTGACGCCGACGCATCGCACCTTGCCAAACTCATCAACGAAGCCGAATACGGCTATCGTGAGAGTCAGAATGCACTCGACAAAGCGGTTCGTAACCTACCCAATTCCCCCGAAGAGCACGACTACCGTGAGCTAGGCAAGGCTGTCGCCAGCATTGTGCCCACCGTGGAGCCCATCGAAAAGCTCCTCCAGCAGGCAATCAGTTACCGGAGTACGCTCGAACAGCAACTGACGCAGTTTACGCAGGCCATCGACCAAGCCAAACAAGCGCAACTCACCCTCAGCCAACGCCTGACGACGCTCGGCATCAGTCAACGTGCGATGTTGCAGCAAGCGGATCATCACCTCAAGACTGCCCGCGAAGCGCTCGAAAGCCACGAATATACGCAGATTGGACCAAATACCCAAGCGGCACTTGAAGGATATCAGCACATCAATCGCCTGCTCAACACCATGTTTGAGTTGCGTACCAGCATCAAAACTGGTCGCACTGCCGCAGAAAAAGCCGCCATGCAAGGATTTGATGTCAGCGCCAGCCTCGAGGGATTTCAGCAATCACTGTCGCTCCTCGACAAAGCGCTCGCAGCCATGATGGGTGGGCAAATCGAGACAGGCGAACAGCTCATCATGCAATCCGAGAGCATGCGCAAAGAGGCAGTCACCAGCGGCGGCAACACACCACAACAACAACAACGCAACAACGAGTTGCTCGCCATCTTGCAACAACAAGGTGAACATCTGGCGAATCAGCATGCAACCACCTACGAGGTCTTTCTTGATGTCGTCCATGCCCACCCCAGCTTATGGCTTGATCTCGTACAGGTCGGGAGCGAAGCCAGTGTCCACCTGCGCTACAGCTACTACTACACCCAACTTGCCCTACGACGCAACGCACCAACGACGAGCAATAGCACGCTTACCGCCCAGACGATTCATCTGGCCAATCAAAGCATGCAACGCGCCCAGACATTCTGGCAGATTATTGAACAACGCCAAGAGATTATCCGCGCCATGCAAAAGTTGGCCCGTGAAGAGTACATCGAAGCCGAAGAGGCCTACGATCGCGCCCAAATCCAATTTACGTCAGGGACATTGAGTAATGTCAGCGCCCACGACGAACTCAAAAACACCTTCAATGCCCTGCAACAAATGATCGACGAAGTACCGTTCGATGCCCAGACGTGCTATCACCGCGCCCGTACGTTCAACCATGAGTTGTTCGACCATGTTCCTGTCGAAAGCAGTCAACTCGCCTTTGTGCTCTCCAAACGCGTCACCCGCATGCGCGAGATGCTAACCCGCCAGGTGACCCTGCTCGAACAGTTTTTGGCGCTCTATCCTCAAGCGCTACCCGTCCAAATCGCCCGTGGCATCCAAAGCATTCGCCTCGAGGCCACAGCCTTTGAGACAAGTTTGTATACGGCAAGTAACCTGACGGTGCCGATTGTGCCCGAACTCCAGAAACTCACGCAACGCTATGAGCGCCTCAACAACGCCATCCAACACATCAGCCAACAACTACCAGCGTTGCGACTCAAGCTCATACAAGATCTCGAGCAAGTTCATGGGTTATGTCAAACCACCCTCAAGTATTTGAGCCTGACCAGCGACGATACAGTCATCCAGATTGCAATTACCCGGCTCTACGAAATCAACGATCAGTGGTTGACCGGCAAAATCGACATGCGCACTGCCCAAAAGATGGTTGCCACGATTGCCACCGATCTCGACCCCAACCAAAGCATGGTTGCGCGTGATATCGAATACCCCTATCTCGCGTTGCGCGCATGGGGCAAAGCCGGTTTGGTAGCACCAAGCGAGGATATCTCGTGGTTGCCGATTCGCACACCACATCCGCATTGGTAAGCATATAATCTGCCAAAAACAGGTATACTGAATAGAGGTTCGTTTCATTCGCGATACGTGAGGTTTGACCATGTTGAATGCATTCCGGCGCAAAACCGAGCGGGCTCCCGAAGACTTACAGAGTCGTGTACCGCCCGGCCAACACTTGACCGATAAATTCCCCGTGCTCCATTATGGCGATGTACCGCTCTATCAAAACCTCGACCAGACGTGGGATTTGCGCATTTGGGGTGCGATTGAGTCACCCAAGACCTTCAGCTTCGCCGAGTTCCGCGCATTGCCCACGGTCGACGTTGTCACCGACATCCACTGCGTGACGCGTTGGAGCAAACTCGACACGCGTTGGACCGGCGTGCGCTTCCGCGACTTTCTGGAACTGTTGCCACCTCTTCAACCAGGTGTTACACATGTGATGGCGCATTGTGAGTACGGCTTCACGGCCAACGTGCCCCTCGAGTTTTTGATGCTCGACGATGCCCTGCTGGCCTACAAATATGAAGACGAAGAGCTCACGCCCGATCACGGATTCCCATTGCGCCTCCTAACGCCCAAAAAATACTTCTGGAAGAGCGCCAAGTGGTTGCGCGGCCTCGAGTTCATGCGCGAGGATCGCCTCGGGTTCTGGGAGCGCTACGGCTACAACAACAGCGCCGACCCATGGCTCGAAGAGCGTTACTCAGACTAGTTTGTGCATGCACCGCTGACACAGTGTGTCGGCGGTGCCCATTTACTCCCACATCGATTCCTCCATCCTACGACATACAACTACATATCACTAGGAGGTCAACATGTCGCTCTCATCGCGCATTCTCATCGTTGGCATCATTGGGCTAATAGTCGTGAACACTGCACTCGCCTGGACGTTATGGCGCGTTCGTAGCGCTTCAACCACCGTCAGTGCTACGCCTGTCGCCACGGCTATCACCATCGCAGCCACTACACGCTCTGCCGATGCCAACGTTACCACCGCATGCCGAATTGCCCTCGATAGCTACATCGACCTCAGCAATCAACGTGTCTATGACTACTTCGATATTTACAACAGCATCAACAAGATCGACACTGCCACACTCGTTGCGCGCATCGACATCTTGAGCAAACAAGTCGATCCCTTACCTGAGGGGTGCCCCGACAACTTCCAAGCAGCAATCCATGCCAACTACGTCAGCGTATATATGACCGCACCGATTCATCTGCATATGATCGTAACGCGCACCAATGCTGATGGGTCAATGACCGGAGTCGCCAAACAAGCGCTCCGCATGTTTGAACGCGAAATCGACATTGCCGAACGCACCAACTACGAACTCCTCCGACTTGCCCAATAACATCTCACGTATAATGCATCGGTACCAGTGATTATTCGTAGGCATTTATGTGGCGTGAAATAGCAACGAGTCTGATTGTCGTCGTCGTCATGTATGGCATTGCAGTCGGTCGATTACCATGGCTAGCGCTCAATCGTCCCACATTGACAATTGTCGGCGCTGCCGCGCTCTTGGCGATTGGTGCGCTTGATGGCGAACAGGCGTGGCGCGCCATCGACATCCCCACATTGGTCATCCTAGCCGGCATGATGGTCATCAATGGCGCCCTCGAGGAGGCCGGATTCTTTCAGCATGCAGCCGCATTATTGACCCGCCTCGCCCAACATGGGCGCACACTCCTCGGTCTCATCATGCTGGTCAGTGCCGTACTTTCGGCCATCTTTCTCAACGATACCGTGGTCTTTTTGTTGACGCCGCTGGTCATCATGGTTGCCCGTCAAACCAACACACCTCCCATCCCACTGTTACTCGGGCTGGCCTTGAGTGCCAACATCGGCTCAACCGCCACCATTACTGGTAATCCCCAGAACATCGTCATCGGCAACCTCTCCGGCATCGGCTTCGTACCGTTTTTGCAGGCGCTCTGGGTACCGAGCATACTCAGCCTGTTCGTGGCTTGGACGATGGTGGCGATACTCTACCGCAATCAACTCACACCACTCCCCAGCACGCCGAGTCTCACCTTACCGCCGTTACGTGCGCCGCATGCACTGGTAGCGATCGTCGTACTCACCGTGACATTACTACTAGGCGTCAATCCAGCGGTGGCCGTCATGATTGCCACTGGAGTTTTGTTGGTACGTCGCCATACACCGGCAGCGAATCTGCTCCAACCAATTGATGGCAGTTTGTTGCTCTTTTTTGCGGCGTTATTTATTGTGACGGCTGGCTTCCGTGAAAGCGCTACGGCAGCCTGGATGTATGCCCAATCCACCACATTCATTGATGGCCAACTGATTCCATTTGCCATCAGCGCAGCACTCTTATCAAACCTGATTAGCAATGTGCCAGCCGTGCTTGTCCTACAGGACGTCATTGCCCAATTCGCCAATCCCGACCAAGCCTGGCTGATACTGGCGGCGAGTTCCACACTGGCCGGCAATAGCACACTTCTCGCCAGCGTCGCCAACTTGATTGTAGCCGAGCGGGCCGCCCAACACGACATCACCCTCGATTTTGTCACCTATCTCAAAATCGGGCTCCCTGTCACGCTTACAAGTATCGCGATTGCCATCTGGTGGTTGGCATAGGCGATTTAACCACACCCTAGCCAAACTATAACCAGGTAATCAAGATGGTATAGTATATTCAGTCATCGAACATTACGAGAATACATCATGAGTCAGAGTGTTTTACAACGCATCATCGATCATAAAATCATCGAGGTCGAGCGTCAGCGCACCAAAATTCCCCTCGAGCAAATCATGAGTCGAGCCGCCAAAGCGCCACCAGTACGCTCCTTTGGCGCCGCATTGCGCCGTCATCAGCGCCCCACCCTGATTGCCGAGGTCAAACACGCCTCGCCATCACGGGGCATCCTCATCGAGCACTTTGAGCCACTAGCCATCGCCAAAACCTACACCGAGGGCGGTGCGTCGGCGATTTCGGTGCTGACTGACCAACAATTCTTCAAAGGCAACCTCAAGTACCTCGAGGGCATTCGTCAGCAGGATGCGGTCGGACCTGACGGGCATCATCCGCCGTTATTGCGCAAAGACTTCATCATTGACCCATATCAGGTCTATGAGGCCCGGGCTTACGGCGCCGACGCCATTTTGTTGATTGTGGCATGTCTCAACGACACACAACTACGCACACTCTACGATTTGGCCCACGAGCTCGGCATGGAGGTCTTGGTTGAGGTGCACGATGACAACGAGCTCCAACGGGCACTCAACCTGAACGTTGCGATTATCGGCATCAACAATCGCAATCTGCATACGTTTGAGATCTCGCTTGACGTGACCGCCCACGTAGCCGCCAAATTACCCCGCGACCGCATGATTACGCTCGTCAGCGAGAGTGGTATCTTTACGGCAGCCGATGTGGCCACCGTCGGGCGCAACGGCGCACAGGCGATTCTGGTCGGCGAGGCGCTGATTACGGCACCTGATATGCTTGCTAAGACCAAGGAGCTGGCTGGCAATGCGTAAACTGTGGCACCTCTGGCTCATCTTCAGTCGGCTCGGGCTGACCTCGTTTGGTGGGCCGAGTGCGCATATTGGCTTCTTCCGCGATGAATTCGTCACACGACGGCACTGGCTCAGCGACGACGAGTTCGCCCAGGACAACGCCCTCTGCCAAATTATGCCCGGGCCTGCCAGCTCGCAGCTCGGCATGCTGATTGGTGCGCGCCAAGCTGGACTGCTCGGCTCAATTGTGGCCTGGCTGGCCTTTACGACGCCATCGGCGTTGCTGATGCTCCTTGCCATCAATGGCAGCACCTGGCTCAACAACTACCCCACCGTCATCCATGGGCTCTTGATTGGCGCAGCCAGCGTGGTTGCGCACGCCATTTGGGGCATGGCCAAGAGTTTTTGTGTCGATCGACCGCGCCAGCTCCTGGCATTTGGCACTGCGATTATCCTGCTCCTATTTCCGTTCCCGTGGCTCCAACTTGCCGTGCTGCTTGGGGCTGGCCTGATTGGCGCATTCACGCTGACCACGGCATCGCCTGTCGCGACGCGCCAACCGGCTGTTATCTCGCGGACCGGCGGCGGCGTTTTGCTGGTCGTGTTTGCCATCTTATTGACCGTAAGCCTCGTGACAAGTACATCACTCAGCTGGCTCTATCAAACGGGTGCGCTCGTGTTTGGTGGTGGTCATGTGGTGTTGCCGATGCTCCAGCAACGCTTTGTCGGCATGGGGATCATCAGCAACGACCAGCTCATCAGTGGCTATGCGATTGCCCAGATCTTACCCGGGCCGTTGTTCGCCTTTAGCGCCTTTGTGGCGGGGATCAGCGCTGCCGGATCGTGGTGGTGGGGGATTGCCGGATTGGTGGCCATCTTCTTGCCAGGGTGGTTATTAATTATCGGCATTCAGCCATGGTGGCAGCAACTAACCCAACACGTATCGGTCTACCGGGCGTTACTAGGCATTCAGGCGGCCGTCGTCGGGCTGCTCGGCGCCACCTTGTGGGACCCGTTGATGCGCCATGCGCTATTGTTGCCCACCGATGTGGCACTGTGGGTGGCTGGGTTTGCCGCCCTACACGTGCTCAAACTGCCAGCATGGCATATTGCACTCGCTTGTGCACTCATCGGCGCAGCCCGTAGCCTGATCTAAGCATTGCGGTGGACAAGGACATGTGGAGTGATGCGTAAGAATCATCCGGGGCCGACCATCCCGTGCGTTATCCAAAACGCCTACGCCACGGCGGGCGAAGCGTTTTGCGTGAAATAAACCACATCACTACCACAAAAAAGCACGGCAACGAGCAGATACTCGTCGCCGTGTATTCATCTCCCCGATTAGGGATTGGGCGCCAATGTCGGCAGCGCGGTTGGTGCCAGAGGCACCGTGGTAAACCATTCCTCGACGGTATCGAGCACGTAATCGCTGACCACATACACCTGGTCTTGCGCATCGACGCGCACATAGCGCGCACCGCCACTCGGATTACGTTCGCCGACAGCCAAGGTAGCAAGCACGCCGCTCTCACCACGCAACTCAATCGTGAGTTGTGGCGTCGCCAAGCCATACACCCCAAAGTCCGTCACCGCCGTGATGACACTATCGGCGGTCAAGCCGGCAATGGTTGCTACAGCTGGTCCAATGGTGATTTCATCACCGGCAACCGTGGCATCGGTGGTGATATCCCATCCATTTGGCGTGCGGGTCACCGTCACTTGGCCACCGGTCTCACCCTTGGTGATGGTCATGGCGCTGACCTGGCGCGACTCAAAGGTCAGCACTTTTTGGGTGGTGACCTCGGTGGCCGTCTCACTCTCCGGGTCAGGCGCAGGCGTAAAGTAGAGGTAGGCGCCAAGGGCAGCCGCAAGTACGAGCAGAATTAGCGTTGTTCGTCCATTCATAGTCTCACATGCTCCCTTAGCGACGGCGCCACCATACCACGATACCACTGACAATGAAGAGGAGCGGTAAGCCGAGCACACTGCTATAGAAGATGAGCGTGCTCTGTGAGTCAGTCAAAAAGATACGACGATCGACGAACTCAGGCTCGGGCAACGAAATCAGCGCATCCTGGGCTGCCGCCCATGCTACCGCATTGCGGAACAACGCACCGTTGGCCTGAGCCACCGTTAAGTACCCGTTGCTGATAAAGTCCGCATCGCCGACCACCACCGCCCGGCCATCGCCCACAGTAATCGCATAACCAAACGTCAACGGACCAGGCTCGTCAGTCTCTTGCACCTGCACTTGACCATCCGTGAAGTCTGTCGCAGCGCTGCTGTTCGTGCTACTCTGGAGCATCACGCGCAAATCGACGCCCTCAGGAACCGAACCGGGCTCGCTCGTCTCTTTGATGCTCCGCACCGAGTTAAACACGCTGGCTTGACCGAGCAAATCGCGCGTGATGTCGGTGTACGGGTACTCAAGCACCGCCGGCGCCAGCGGATTGCCCAGCTGTGATTGCTGGTCAACAATCATGTTGTCTTGCCAGGCTAGTCCCCACGTCGCCATCAAATCCGTGAGTGGACCTGGGTTCAACGGATCGCTTAACACAACCAAGCGCCCACCGTTTTGGAAGTATTCGCCAATCAAGCGGTTCTCATCGGCGCTCAACTCCTGTTGTGGGTCGGCAATCACCAACACCGAGTTCTCGAGTGGCACGGCTGGTTGTACGGTCAAGTTGATGTTCTCGACCACGAAGTTGTTCTCTTCGAGCAGTGTCCGCACATCACTGATGTTTTGGGCGTTGTAGTCGTCAATCGTGCGCTCACCATGCCCCGTCAAAAAGTAGACAGTCGTTTGCGTCGATTGGGTCGCCTGCAAAATCGCCCCAGTGATGGCTTTTTCGTCACTACCGTTGGCAATAATCTTGCGATCGCCGTACTTCACGACAATTTGACCATACGACGAAATATCATCGTTACGAGCAGCCACCGGATCGCGGTCTGGGTCAATAAACCGATAGCTGACTTGTGATGACGACGTGACGTATTCTTTGAGTCGATTATCGACGTCGGTTTGCAAGGCACGGTCTTGACTGCCGAAGTAGCCGACAATCTCGACCGGGCCGTTCAGTTCAGCCAGGATCTGCTTGGTCTGTTGCGAAATCGTGAACTGCTGGGTGGCTGTCACATCAAGACGACCTGGGTTGCGCACCGCAAGCACATTGACCATCACCAACACGGCCACGAAGAGCAGTGTCATGGCAGTTGCATTGGCACCATACCGCACCGAGCGACCGCCAAAGAAGGATTTGAGGGTATCAGTAAACTTCTGCATTAGCGATATCTCCGAGTCTCAAGGATGCGGGTCGCCAAAAAGAGAGAGCCGACGGTCATGCTGACATAGTAGACCACATCATCAAGATTAATCGCACCGCTGGCAAAATCATCATAATGCGCTGGCAAGGCCAAATACGCCAGAATCTCACCTGCACCAGGAGCCACGTTGCGGGCAGACTCAATCAACCACAACAAGAGCAACACACCAAACCCCAATACCGCAGCCACGATTTGGTTCTCGGTGACTGCTGATGTCAGCGTGCCAATGGCAATCATCGCTGAGCTCAGCAGAATCAAGCCGAGATAGCCCGAAAGAATCGGACCCCAATCGGGATTACCGCCGATACGCCACAAAATAAACGGATAGTAGAGCGTTGCGACAAGCATCAGCAAGAACAAGCCCATGGCTGCGAAGTACTTGCCGAGCACGACCTCCCAGTCACGCACGGGTGCTGTCAGCAGAATCTCGAGCGTGCCGGTTTTTTGTTCATCAGCTAGGAGACGCATGGTCAATAACGGTGCAATGAAGATAAGCACCACCGTCACATTAAAGAACAACCCATCCATCGAGGCTTGCTGAGTCTGAATCAAAATCAACGAGAAGAGGTACCCTGATATCAACAAGAAGACGGCCGAGACCATGTAGGCGATAGGCGACGTAAAGAACGCCATCAGCTCGCGCCGCGCAATCACAAGTGCGGTTCGCATCTCTATTCAACTCCCTCTGTTGCAGGCACTGGTGCGGTATCTGCCACATCAATGGTCTCTTGTGTGGTCAACTCCAAGAAGATCTCTTCGAGACTGAGCGTGACTTGACGCAACTCGAGCAGACCCCATTGTTGGGCAATCGCCACGCCGGCAATTGCCGGACGCAACTCGTGACCGGGTTCGGTCTCGACCACCACATGCCCCGGAGTATCGTTGGTTACGCTGGTCACGCCGGCAATGTGCAAAAGTGGCGCCGGGTCAATCTTGTCAGCCTGTACGCGCATCTCCACCCGATCTGCCCCTTGCAAGCGTGCCGTCAGGCCGGCAGGCGTATCAACGGCCACAACCTGCCCCTTTTTGATGATGACCACGCGATTACACAGCATGCTTACCTCGGGCAAAATGTGCGTGCTCAAGATGACCGTGCGCGTGGCACCGAGCTCGCGGATGAGCTCACGCACCTCGATAATTTGGCGCGGATCAAGGCCAACCGTTGGCTCGTCAAGAATCAACACATCAGGGTCATGGAGCAACGCCTGAGCCAAACCAACACGCTGTCGCTGTCCCTTGGAGAGCTTACCGATGCGATCGTTGGCGCGCTCACTCATGTGCACAAGCCCCATGGCGCGCTCGACAGCATCCCGACGTCCTGCCACATTGCGCAACCGCGCCATGTGATCAAGATAGCCTGCCACCGTCATCTCGGGGTACAATGGCACGCCCTCAGGCAAGTAGCCGATATGACTACGGGCCTTAAGTGGCTCACGCTGGATGTCGTACCCTGCAATCGTCACTTGTCCACTTGTTGCCGGCAAATATCCCGTGAGCATGCGCATGGTGGTTGTTTTGCCGGCACCGTTGGGACCAAGGAAGCCGAGCACTTCACCACGGGCCACCGAAAACGAGACATCATTGACGACGGTGACGTCGTTGTACCGCTTCGTGAGTCCTACTACTTCAATCATGCATCCTCCGTTATCCTTTACACACTCGTGTGCATTGATGCTGTGTCAATAATACTCGTGTTTGTTGAGAATTTGCTAAATGTTTTCATCACTCAATAGGCCATATTGAATTTGCCACTTAGGCCACGCCAATTTGAGGAGCTCATCAGCACGCCACGCAATCACATCATACTTAACCAAACGCTGACGCCAGCGCATAGGAATACCTGATTCGCCGTACAACGCCCCGGCCAACTGCCCCACAATGGCCCCCGTTGTATCGGCATCTTGGCCCAAATTCACGCCAGCAAGTACTGCATCAGCGAACGTCTCATGATGATACATCGCCCACATGGCAGCCTCAAATGACTTGACGACATAGCCTGTGCCGGCAATGTGTGGTGGTTGTTGATGCCGATACGATCCATTCACCACCTCGGCAATCGTATGATGCCATTGATACTGCGTCAGCGGGACATAGGTCTCACCACACAACTGCGCATGACTGTGGCCTCGCAACGCCCCTGCAATCAACAATGCATATGCCGCACAGGCATCGACGGCTTGTGGAGCACCGTGGGTTGTGCGTGAGCTTTGACGTGCATACTCGACGCACAACACATCATTGTACCCATACATCAACGGAATCGGTGCGAGGCGCATTAGGGAGCCATTACCCGCAGTATTCTCGCTCGTTGACCCTGCGATTGGATTACCGTCTCTCGCAAAACGCATCAGCGCTTGGCGCGTGGTAATGCCAATGTCAAAACAGTGATCAATGCTCGAGAAATAGCCGCGCTCGTGCCACCACGTATACCGTCGCATTTGGTCGGCCGCATCGAACTCTTGTTGCAAAATCAAACTCTCGGCCAAACAGAGCGCCATCGATGTATCATCGGTCCAGGCGCCGACGGGCAATCCAAAGGGACCACCGCCCACCATGTCGTGCACGGACTGAGTCCCTGGATCTGAGAATTCAATCGTTGTACCGATAGCATCACCGACCGCCATACCAATCATGGCTCCACGATAGCGATCGCGCAACGTGCGCATGGCTAGTGCCGCATCGGGGGCAGGTTCACGCCAGGCGCGGACAAATGTGCGTTGTGTATCGCTCTCTGGCGCTTCACGGTCAATGCCAACACGGCACCCACTGAGCCGCACGAGTGCCTCGTCCCCAGTTGCGCCATGTCGGACATACCAGCACCCAATCACGGTGCCAGTCCGACCAACTCCACCCCAACAATGCACATAGACGCCCTTGCCAGCCGACACAGCAGCACTCATGGCATCGAGGATTGCGAGCATCTGTGGCTCGGATGGGGTTGCCATATCACGAATCGGGAAGCGCAGGCGTTCGATGTGCGGAGCATGTGTGGCAAGGGATGCGGTGTAATCGGGCAGAGGGTCATCGGGCGTCGTCAAATCAATAATCAACCCAATGTTCTGCGTCGCCAACCACGTCAACGTCGAGATAGTCCCCTCAGGAGTGTGTGGATTGGTACTTGGGTAGGCACCAGCCCACACCAATGAGTCGGCCTGGTAGCCTCGGTACGGTTTTGTCATTTCTCACCATTTCAGTATATCGTTTCACAGTCATTGGTATTGTATATCAAAAAACCGCCCAACACCTATGTTGGGCGGTTATCCGGATGTATAGTCAGCGTTACTCGGTCGGTGCAGGCAACATAGGTTTGATGGTTGGCCATGACACGCGCAACAGCTCCTCAGCAAACCATTCGATTTTGTCGTGATGCGCCAACGATTGACGCCACTCAATGGGAATCGCGTCATCGCCATACAGCGCACCCGCCAACGCCCCATAAATGCTACATGAGGTGGTTGTCAATCCTCCCGCATGTGAAAGTGCACACATCCCAGATCCAAAGTCGTCATGTGTATACAACGCCCACATGACTATCTCGAGCATATCAACCACATAACTCGAGGCGTTCAACTGTTCAAGGGTA
The DNA here is from genome assembly GCA_046300655.1 of Chloroflexota bacterium. Taxonomy (GTDB): domain Bacteria; phylum Chloroflexota; class Chloroflexia; order Chloroflexales; family Roseiflexaceae; genus UBA965. The sequence continues at coordinate 14,384 of JBKCLM010000061.1, forward strand.
TGATGACGATAGCTACCCATCGCAATCCGAGCAATATCCTCGCACAAGGGGCTATATGGCCACGACGCATGCAATGCATCATATTTTGAAACACCAGAGGCAAATTGTGCCAACACCCATGCAACATACCGGCAGGCATCAATCGAATGTGCAGTGGCATGCGTCAACATTGAGCTGTACATGGCTGCTTGATCGATTACATCGGGCTGTGCTGCATAATACAAACCAATCGGTGCAACGCGCGAGAGTGCACCGTTGCCGGCTGAATGGCTCGATTGTACCCCACTACTAAAGGGATCACCTGTTTGAATATATGCAAATAACGCTAAACGCGTCGTATTACCAACATCATACGTGCGACCAGCACAGGTCATGTAGCCATACCGCCACCAACGTACAAAGCGGTCCATTTGATCATGCGCATCAAATCCATGCTTCGCAATCAAACTCTCAGAAACACACAACACCATGGCAGTGTCGTCTGTCCACCCACCCGGAGCAACGTCACAGATACCGCCACCAACAAGTTGATTCAACTGAACCGTATTTACACGATCGAGCATCTCGTTGGTCACGCCCATGGCATCACCGACTGCGGCGCCCAACAGCGCGCCACGAAACCTCCGGCGCCATTGCAGCCACTCAACCGCACTCACCGCATTAGGCTCTTTCCAGCGCATCACAAAGCCAACCTGCACCGAATAATCTGGTGATGGTCGACTAGATTTGATACCGTATCGTGCCTGTTGCACACGTTTGAGTGCACCAGCACCATTCTGCTCTTGTCGTTTATACCAACATGCAACAACCATGCCAGTCCGGCCAAATCCCCCCCAGCAGTGAATATATACCCCTTCACCTCGTGACACGGCATCATCGATGGCGCGCAAAATCGCCACCATCTGAACCTCGGAGGGCACACTGCCATCGATGATGGGGTACTGCTCATGTGTGATTTGTGGCGCATATTCAACCAGCAAATCGGTATATGGAGGTAGCAGATCGTCGTGAGAGGTCAAGTTAATAATCCGACGTACACCAATTTGTGCCAGCCACATAATTTGGCTGGGGGCATCGTCTTTGCAGGGCAAACCAAGATAGGCACCCGCCCATACCAGCGGAGCAACTTGATAACAATTACGCGGTATGGATGTTATCTCAATGCCATCTTCTCTTACCAGCATATGCACCGCCACATTATGAATACACGCATCCAGTACACGATATGTACTTTTAATGTTTAGTTAGTTCAATATAGCATTTATGTTAAAAAAACTCAACAAAAAGTCATACTCTAATCATGACTCATACCCAAGACTAACGTGACACGTATCACATATAGAATAAAAAATTCACCCCTACACATATGGTATAGAGGCGAATCTCATGGTACCCCCAGCGGGATTCGAACCCGCGACCTTCACCTTGAAAGGGTGACGTCCTAGGCCGCTAGACGATGGAGGCGTAACCTCTGGTAGTATATCATCATTCACAGACAATTTCAAAACGAATTCTGAGGAATCTGATGACATCACTCAAAGTCCTAACTAGCCAAGACATCCGCGCACTCGTCCCGATGCCACTTGCCATTGATGCGGTACACACGGCATATGCGAGCATTGCTGCCGGTAGCGCCCACGTACCACTACGACTTGATATCGGTCAAGCACCACACCAATCGCATACATTTTTTATGCCGGCACTCGTCAACCACGAAAGCCTCGGTATGAAAATCGTATCCGTGTTCCCGCAGAACCGCGAACAACACAACCTACCGACAATTCATGCAATTGTGCTTCTGATTGAATCACACACCGGTCGCCCACTCGCGATGATGGATGGCACCTTTTTGACAGTCCTGCGCACCGGTGCATCAGCCGGTGTGGCAACCCGACTCCTCGCACGCCCGGATAGTCACCACCTCGTGATTATCGGTGCTGGCGCACAATCATGGGCCCAGGTAAGTGCAGTTTGTGCTGTGCGCCCGATTACCCATGTCACGATTGTCAATCGTACCCCCGAACGTGCCGCACAACTCAAAGCAACGCTTGCCGAGATGTTGCCAAATCTCCATATCACGTGTACCACGGATCGCCGAACTGCATTAGCCAACGCCGATGTCGTCTGTTTGGCAACGTCATCGCGCACGCCTGTCTTTGCTGATGATGAAATTCGCCCAGGTACCCATATCAACGGTATTGGCTCATTCACTCATACCATGGTTGAGGCCGACCCTGTGACACTTGGGCGCGCCTACGTTGCCGTTGACCAGTTTGCGGCAGCCTGGAGCGAAGCGGGCGAGCTGATTGTGGCGCGCGACCAAGGGCTCCTTGACCCGAGTACCGTCGTCCAAATCGGCGATATCGCCAACGGCACTGCACCAGCTCGCCACGATAATCAACAAATCACCTTCTTTAAATCGGTTGGCAATGCAGCCCAAGATGTCGTCGTCGCACATATTGCCTACCAAGCCGCACTCCAGCACGACAAAGGTCAAGATGTCATGTTGTAATAATCAATCTACCGCGTAGCAACGATGGTGCTACGCGGTGGTCAGTCTATGAGAGCGCATATGATTTGCAAAAATCAATCAAAATCAATCATATAACCACTTGCAAATAATCAATTCCCATCATACAATCATCATACAAACACAAAAAAAGGGCATTAAATGACTAAGCCAGTAACATTCAATAACCCTCGATTAGCACATATCGAACGATTCATCGTGCAGCGTCAACAGGTCAGTGTGGCTGACATTTGTGAGATGTTTGGTATCAGCGAGGCTACCGCACGGCGCGACCTCGACCAACTTGCCAGCACTGGTAACATTCAACGTATCCACGGTGGAGCCATTGCCAATAACGAGGCCCCGCCTGAGCCACCTGTCCTCCAGAGGTCCAGCTGGCAACAAAGCGAGAAGCAACGCATCGCCGCATTAGCAGCGACCCTGATTGATGTAGGTGATACGGTATTTATCAGTAGTGGCACAACGAGTCTTGCAGTTGCACAGATGTTACGTGATCGTAATGACCTTACCATTGTGACGAATTCTTTGCCAGTAATGAATGTCATGGCAGAGAGTGGCAACGCAATGATTGCGCTCGGGGGCATGTTCCGGCCAAGTGAATCATCGTTTATAGGACATTTGGCGGTGCAGGGATTAGCTGAATTGCGCATCAGCAAGATTATTTTCGGCATTCGTGGGATTGACGTGGTACACGGTCTCACCAATGATTACTTGCCGGAAACCGTCACTGATCGGGCTATTTTGAGTGCAGGTCGGCAGGTCATTATCGTCGCCGACCACACCAAACTCGGGCGGACAGCGCCTGCATTTGTGGCGCCACTCAGCGCAATGCATACCCTTGTCACCGATCATGCAGCGAATACTACGATTGTCGACGCCATTGCCGATATCGGCGTGCGTGTCATGTTAGCCTAACCCGGTTATCAACGAGAGGATGTCAGAATGAGCAGTCGCGGATTTCATACGTGGAATGAATTGTGTTCACAACCAATCGCATGGCAACAAGCTAATCACGCACTCCAGCAACAACTTTCTGACAAGCATATTCACGCTGGCAGTCACATCATCTGGAGTGGCTGTGGTTCACCGTTTTTTTTGGCAACCAGCATGGCACGCATGACGCAGCAATATAGTGATATACCGACATTCGCGCTGCCTGCTTCAGAGATTTGGTGTAACCCCGAGGCAAGCCTGCCACGCAATGCCAAGCCGACGCTCATCTTGCTGAGTCGATCAGGCAGTACTACTGAAGTACTGCGGGCTGCAGAGCGCTTTCGCAAACAAATCCCACACGGCAAAATCATCACCATTAGCTGTTATGCGGATCGACCACTGGCACAAATGGGCGACATCAACATTGTGTTACCGTCAGGTCAAGAGCAGAGTATCGCCCAAACACGCGCATTTACGGTACTCCAGATGGGCGCAATGGCAGTGTTGAGTCACTTGATTGGTCAATCAATCGCCGACCTTAACCAAATCCCTGAAATTGCCACCAAGGTTATTAATCAGTATCAGCAGACATGTGTCACCATCGGTGCCGATAGTCGCTACCAACAGTTTTTCTTTTTGGGGAGTGGGCTCCGTTACGGATTGGCCAGCGAGGCAAGTCTCAAGATGAAAGAGATGTCGCTGACGATTAGTGAACCATTCCATCACATGGAATTCCGCCACGGACCACAGTCCATGGTCGATGACAAGACACTCGTGATAAGTCTCGGTTCGCTCACGACCACACCTCAAGAACAGGCCGTGTTGGCCGACATGCGTGCGCTCGGCGGGCACACCTTATCGATTGGGCCAACGCCTGATTGTGACATGCACTGGAAATCATCCCTCCCCGATGCGCTCCAAGCCATCATCGCCCTTCCGCTCCTCCAGAGCATCGCCTATAGCCGCTCTATTTCGCGCGGACTTGACCCAGACAACCCACATAATCTGAATGCGGTTGTCGTGCTGTAGATACCACGCTCGGGGATATGAAGTTGCGATTCTCTATCATAACTAGCCTCACTTGAATCGCTTGTACAGACACAAAGGATTCACCATGGAACGTTATGTGCTTATTGGCGCCGGTAGTGCGGCGTTCACGCGTGGGCTCCTCGCTGACCTGATTGCTCACGGCCAGGCGGCCGAGGTGCGCCTTGTCGACCCCAATCCGAGTGCCCTCGAAACGGCCTACGGACTGGCAAAAAAAATGATTGCCCAAACCGGTGCTTCCTTTACGCTAAAGGCGAGCACCGACCGGCGTGAACTCTTGCGTGGCGCTACGGTGGTCATCTGCACGGTTGGCGTCGGGGGGCGCCGTGCCTGGGAGCAAGATGTCTTTATTCCACGGGCACATGGCATCTATGTCCCTGTGGGCGATACCGTGGGACCTGGCGGGAGTTCACGTACTATTCGCATGGTCCCGGCCATGATTGCCATTGCGCGCGACGTGGTTGATTTGGCACCCGATGCGCTGTTCTTCAACTACTCGAATCCTATGGCACCGATTTGTCAGGCGATTCGCCAAGAAACAGGCGCCAACGTGATTGGCTTATGTCATGGTGTCTTACATGTCATGCACTATTTGGCCGAAAAGCTCAACCTCTCGGCCGACGAGATGACCGTCAGCCACGCAGGGTACAACCACCTGACCTGGTTGACGTCCCTCAGTCACCGCGGCGTTGACCTCTTCCCAGCAATGCGCACCCTTGGTGCCCAAATCATCGCTCAATCACCAACCCTGCCGGACCACAGTCGTTTTTCGTGGGAGTTATTCAATCAGGTGGGGGCATTCCCTGCCGTGCTTGATCGACACGTCACTGAGTTTTTTCCGCAGTTCTTTCGCACGGGTGCCTACTACGGCATGACGCTCGGTGTTGACGCATTTAGTTTTGAGGGCACGATTGCTGGTGGTGACCAAGAGTACAGCGATATGCAACGCGATGCCCTCAGCCCCGATCCACTGCCACATCAGATGTTTGTGCGTGAATCAGGTGAACACGAGCAGGTGGTTGAGATTATTAGTGCGCTACGACATGGCAGTGGAGCAGTCTATGCGGTCAATGTACCCAATCACGGCACGGTGCCCGATTTGCCGGCACATGCAATTGTCGAAGTACCGGCGCGGATGGAGTACAATAGCGTTGTTCCCGTTCCACAACCTGCCCTCGGGCCTGCCTGTAGTGGTATGCTGGCCAGTCGGTATGCCTGGGTAGACGCCGTGGTCTACGCTGCCGTCCACAAGGATCGCGATGCGTTTATTCATGCACTCATCATTGATGGTTATGTCGACTCATTACCACAAGCCACCACACTCGGCGATGAGCTCTGGCGCCATACCACCCGTTATCTCGATGCATAAGGAGCACCCATGACCCGCATTACGTTTATCGGAGCCGGTAGCATCGGCTTCACCCGCACGCTCGTACGCGACATTTTGACCTTCTCACGCCTCAGCGATGCTGAATTAGTGCTGATGGACATCAACGCCGAGCGCCTCGAGTTCGCTGAGCGCTCAGTTAAGCGCATCATTGAACTCGGCAAATACCCGGCTACTGTGCGCACCACCATGAACCGTGCCGAGGCCCTCCAAGGCGCCGATGTCGTGCTGGTCACTATTTTGGCCGGTGGCGTTCAGGTATGGCGCCACGATATCGAAATCCCCAAGCGCTACGGCATTGACATCAACGTGGGTGACACCCGCGGTCCATCAGGCATCTTCCGTGCCTTGCGCACCATCCCCGAGATGCTGGCCATCGCCAAGGATATGGAGCGCTACTGCCCCAACGCCATGATGCTCAACTACACCAACCCGATGGCCATGCTCTGCCGTGCCATGCAACACGAGAGTCCAATTGCCATTACTGGGTTGTGTCACAGCGTCCAAGGCACCGCCGAGATGCTCGCTCGCTGGATTGGCGCGCCATTTGAGGAGATCGACTACGTCTGTGCCGGTATCAACCACATGGCCTGGTACACCAAGTTTGAATGGAAGAACCAAGACGCCTATCCACTCATCCGCGCCGCCATGCAACGTCCTGAGGTCTACAACGAAGAGCTCGTACGCAACGAGATGTACCTCAACCTCGACTACTACGTCACCGAGTCGAGCGGCCACAACTCCGAGTACAACGCCTGGTTTCGTAAGCGCCCAGACCTGATCGAAAAGTACTGCACCCACGGCACCGGCTGGAACCCGGGCCATCACGCCTACATCCTCAACGAATACCTGCGCCGCGAAGATAGCTGGAAAGAGGACGCCCGCTCGTGGTTCGACGGCAGCGCCAATCTCAAACTCGAGCGCGGCCACGAATACGCCGCCTATATCATCAACGCCCTGGCCGGTGGCGAGCCGTTCCGCTTTAATGGCAACGTGCGCAACACCAAGCTCATCACCAATCTGCCCGAGGATGCCTGTGTCGAGGTGCCGGTCTTCGTCGACAAAGACGGCCTGCACCCCGTCCACGTTGGCGCCCTACCACCACAAGTCGCCATGCTTACCGGGCTCAGCGCCCAAATCGAAGAGATGGCTGTTGATGGTGCCTTGACCGGCGACCCACGCAAGGTCTACCACGCCATCCTCAACGACCCACTCACGGCCGCCGTGCTTGCACCCGCCGAGATCAAACAGATGGTCAACGAGATGTTCGCCCAAAACGCCGCCTATCTGCCCCAGTTCAAACACACTGTGGTGGCGTAATAAACCGCAATCAAACCGCCGCAGTGCACGACGTGCACTGCGGCGGTTTTGTCATACATCAGCACACCCGCACCACAACCCCAGCCGTCAAGGCCACAAGTTCGGTTCCTGTGAGCTCAACCATCGTATTTGGCGTGCCACCCGCCGCCCAAATGGTCGGGTATTCGAGCAATGTGGCATCAATAAAGTGCGGCATCGCACTGACATGCCCAAACGGTGCCACCCCACCAATCGCATATCCGGTATGTTGGCGCACAAACTCCGGCGTCGCACGTTTGAGTTGAATGTAGGTTTGTTGGGCAAACACCTGCTCATCAAGCCGGTTTTGGCCACTGACGGCAACATACACCGGTGCACCGTTGGCATCCATGAAGATTAGCGATTTGACGATTTGGCCAACCGCACATCCTACTGCAGCTGCCGCATCCTCAGCAGTACGAGTCGATACCGCAAGCACGATAATCTTCGCCTGGCTACCAGCATCGGTGAGTGCCTGTTGGACACGTTGGGCGCTCGGGGGCAATTCGTGCGTCATACATCACCAAACGCAATCGTGCCATCTGGGCGTACCTGGGCTGGTGTCCGTCCATCTTGATACAGTCCAATCGTCAAAAAGGCATCAACTCGCCCATGGGCTGGAATCGTGCGCTGTGTCCCCTGTGCTACCGCCTCAGCTAATCCCGACGAGGGATGACTGCTCCACGGCTCGAGCGCTACTGCATAACTCCGCCCCCACCACGGGAATCCTTTGGCCCAGGCTAGCTCTTGCCACAACCACACATGTTTGAACACCTGTGCATCCCAGGCTACTGCCACGCCCAGATTCAACGCATCGCTATACAGCGTATACCAGGCTGCATCAGGGTAGTCAGTCAAATACGCCAACTCGCGACCTTGGGCCTCATTGACCGGTGGTATCACGCTCAAATCAAGCGGATTGCCATCAGCCCCTGGCACCACGGGCCACGGCGCCTCAATGCCCACCTCAGCGCGGCGCGGCACAAATCCAGGCATCACATCGTGCGTCATCACGCGCGCCGCCGATGTATGGATGCGGGCGCCGTTTTGCAAAAACGGCAAGCCATAGGCAATATGATGGCCCCACATCACATCGAAATCCTCGCCGGCATCGTTGTACATGGTCTCGCGCAACTGCAAGGTCGCCCGACCGCGCTCAATCGTCATGTCACGCACAATCCGAATCGGCGAGCGAACGCCACGCACACTACAGCGCATCGTGACGCGCTCGGGCGTGTCCTCGATTACGACGCTCTGCCACGGCAACAACGACACCTCACCGTGCTGGCCATACTCCACGCCCTGATGCGTATTGGTGGGGCCACCCGAGGGAGCAATCTCTTGCCAGCCGCCGAGGTACATGTCCATGTAGCTACCAACCGTGCCCGCAATTGACATGGTGGCCCGAGCCGGGTCGTTAATCTGCACCGGCAGGCGCAAGAGTGGGTCAATATCGGTCGGTTTATGACGTAATTCAACGATTTCGGCGCCACGATCAAGGAGTAC
>JBKCLM010000062.1:0-48410 GCA_046300655.1 Chloroflexota bacterium
CAGTGCCGGATTCGACCACTCACTTGCCTTGACCAACTGGGGCACCATTATCTGTTGGCGATCAACGGACCCCAACCCCAAGAACACGCAAGACGTCGGTCAGTGTGATCCCATCCACAAGACGCTGTATAACATCGTCGCAATTAGCGCAGGCAAGCAGTACTCGCTCGCCCTCGACAAGGATGGCAAGGTGTACGCCTGGGGCTTGAACAATCGCGGTCAAGCGGTGGTCCCCAAAATGACGCAGCGCGCTACTGTCATCGAGGCCGGTTATGTGAACTCTGTCGTCGGCTACCAAGACACCTCGGTAAGAGCATTTGGTGAGGCAACGCACGGGGCACTCGTCTCGCGCACACCGACACGGGCTCGTAGTGGGCGATCGATTCCGACTACGCCGACGACCGTACCGTAAGTACACGACTTACACCACAACACCCCCGTCTGATTGCACAGACGGGGGTGTTTGGCATTTAAACCTTATCAGTCCCGTAGCATGTGGAGGAAAGCGAATAATGCACACGGAGCGCAAGAGGCACAATATCGCACACAGCCTCGTGAGCGGAATTTTTACTCAGTCTGAAAAACGCCGCGCACAAGACCATACCCCATCACTAGCGCCGCAGCGATGGCCATGACCACACACACCCAAAACACAATCTGAGGTCCGCCTGTAAAGTCATAAAGTGCACCACTAATCGGGATTCCGATGAGCGGAGCTAATCCCCAGCCAGCCGCAGAGACAGCGGCCTGTGAACTAGCAGCCATGCCAGGAGGCGAACGACGTGCGACAATCGTCACCATCATGACAAACGACAAACCGAATCCTGCACCACGAATCATCGCACCGCCAAGGAGTACAATCGGTGACCAGGCAGTCGCATAAGCCACATGTGCTAAAGCGATGATCAAACACCCAATCATGAAGGTGCGTTCGGCACCAAAGCGATCCGCCAATCGTGGGGCATTCCGCATGAGGGGTATCTCAGAGATACCCGTAAAACCGAGAAGCAACCCAATGAAGATACCACCACCACCTAAGTAGTCCATCATGATACCCTCAAACGTGCCACTCATTGCCAATGATCCTGCCATCAAGAATGCAGTAATCATGATGATGCGCAAGGCGGGATCTTGAAGCAATGGCTTCCATGAACCTTTTTGTTGCGGCACGGCTGCTTCTTCGTCCAAGACAAATGCGAGGGCCGCCATCACACAAAACCCGATACATGCTGCCAAAAACATTGGCTGATAACCGTACTGTTGCCAGAAAATCCCGCTAATTGCAGCGATTGAGGCAAAGCCGAACGACCCCCATAGACGCATTGAGCCAAAATTAACACCGTGGGTGACGGCCATTTTGGCGACGAGCCCATCGCCGATACCAGCTATTGGGCTCCGCACAAATGCCATGAACAACATAAACGGCAAAAGTAGCCAAAATTCGTTGGTTAATCCGATCAATGCAAGCGAAATCCCTAGCAGTGCAATACACAGCGCCAGTACACGCGTACGCAGACGTCGTCGATCAGCAAAGTTTGCCACAAATGGGGCAGTCGTCAACATCATCAACGGCATGAACGTAGCGAACAAGCCGATTTGTGTGCCAGTCAGTCCAATTTGTTTGAAGTGCACAAACATAAACGGAATGTAAACCCCAACCACTCCCCAGAAGGCAAAGTAATATATTGCCCCTCGTACTGCCGGCGACAAATTTCTAGTGAACGACCAAACCATATCGTGACCAACCTTAATGTATAAATGCTAGACACATCATAACGCATCAGAAGTGTCTATCTGCACTATAATAACCGAGGTATGTGTTAATACGAAGGAGCACCATAAGAATGTGGTCAGCACTCCAGAACTTGTTAGATCCTGCTGTACTCTTCTTTTTTCTTGGCTGTACGATTGCGCTACTCCGCTCGAATCTCGAAATCCCACCTGCGCTTACAAGCTTCTTTTCGTTGTATCTCTTGCTCTCGCTCGGTTTCAAGGGAGGCGTGTCACTTGCAGAGAATCAGATTGAACTGCAAATGGTCATCACTATCATCGCAGGTATGTTACTAGCTATTGTCATACCGGCGTTAGCATTTTTGTACCTGAAGCGACGCTTTTCTTATTTTGATGCAGCGGCGATTGCTGCTGCATACGGCTCGGTCAGTGCAGTGACATTTATTACGGCTACACAGTTTTTGGAGCGTAATGCGATTGCATTCAGTGGCTATATGACGGTAGTAATGGTTTTGATGGAGACGCCAGCGATTTTGATGGCAATTGCATTGGCACATTATGCCCGCAAAAAAAGCAACCCAGATCAAGCGCCTACCTCATGGTCACATGTACTCCGCGAGGCAATCACAGACGGACCACACTTGTTGCTGATTGGCAGCCTCGTCATCGGACTCCTCGTAAACACCGATGGCCAAGCAGTGATGCAACCATTCACCGGTGAGCTGTTCAAAGGCTTTTTGGCATTCTTCTTACTTGAGATGGGCATGAGCGTGGTGCGTAAGGGTCGAGAATTGACCGCACAACTCAAAAGTTTACTGTTATTTGGCGTTGGTATGCCAATCATATCGGCGTTTATTGCCTGTGTAGTGGTAGTTATCACTGGTATCGATCTAGGCAATGGTGTCTTATTAATGACACTCGCAGCGAGCGCGTCATACATTGTCGTACCTGCTATCGCCCGCCATTCAATTCCAGAGGCCAACCCTAGTTTATACTTTGGTTCAGCATTGATTATCACATTCCCGTTCAATATCATCATTGGAATTCCACTCTACCACACGATTTTGACAAGTCTGCAATAGGACAAGGGGTAGCAATATGCACATTCGATTTCATGTTGGCGGTCCACGATTCCACCCTGTTGATGAACAGGCCACACTGATTAGCACCTGGCTTAATCCACAGTATCACATCAGTGTGCGTCACGATGTAGCTGCATTTACCGACCTCGAAAATGTCGACCTCTTGGTAATGATGGGAATGTACTGGCCAGGAATGAGTGCAGACTGGGCAGGGAACATGACTTACCAGTCACCGTCATCGAGCGACAGAGCCAACTTTTTGCGCTACTGCGACTCCAAGCGCCCGCTGATTATCCATCATGGTGCGATTGGTGGTCATGATGATTGGCCCGAGTTTGGTCAGCGACTTGGCGTTAAATGGGGCTGGCAACGTGCCTCCCACTCGCCATTCCAAAACCACACCATACAGGTTGGGCCATCATCACACCCAATCATTAACGGTCTCAGTAATTTTTCCATCGATGACGAAATCTATTACAAATTGTGGATGGATGAAACGCGTAACCCGACGCATCACGCTTGGGCTGAATGGGACGACGCAAAACACCCCATGTTGACCACACTTGACGAATCAGCAGATGTCGGACGCGCCATTTATATCGCACTTGGCCACAACATGCGCTCCATGGAACCGCCTGCGATGCGCCAAATTTGGCACAATTCAGTTGAACATCTCCTGCAATCTCACTAGGAGGTCACATGTATACTGCAGCCATCATCGGCGCTGGCAAGCCGATCCATACATGGAACAAAGGCGGTGGTCATCAAATTGGCTACACCCATGCAGCAGCCTATCAACGCAACAAACACACCAATCTAATCGGTGTAGCTGACATCGCCATCACGCACCTCGATGCATTTAATGAGCGTTTTGATACGGTTGGGTTCACCAACTACCGCGAAATGCTCGAATCACAACGCCCCGACATTGTCAGTATTTGCACCTACGTCGGTTTACATGCCGAGATGATTGAGGCGGCAATTGACGCCGGCGTCAAAGCTATCTTCTGCGAAAAACCGTTTGTCGCAACACCAGCGCAACTAGCGCGGATTCGTGCACGCCTCGCCCAGTGTCAGACCAAGTTAGCCATTGCTCATGTACGCCGCTACCGGACGGCATTTCAACAGGCACGCACGCTGATCAACAATGGCAGTATTGGTTCCCCTGTCGCATGTATTGCCGGCATCGATGGTTGGGATTTGAGCGAATGGGGATCGCACTGGCTCGACATGTATCGCTTTTTGCTCGACGAATCACCCGTGAGTTGGGTCATGGGACAAGCACGCGTCCGCGATACTCGCGGCTACGGTCACGCCATGGAAGACCATGCCACCGTGCATATTGGCTTCGCAAACGGCGCACGGGGCATTCTTGATGGTGGCAAAGCACTAACTGGAAGTGATATTATGACCATTGTCGGTTCATCTGGAATGATTACCATGCACTCCGAGGAGTCATTGACACTGACCAATGCTCATGGTTCGATCACGCATGATTATACCGGCCAAGTCACATGGGATGGTTGTTGGGATGCAAGTATCGCAGGCATTGTTCGCTGGCTTGAAGACGGCCAAGAACCAACCATCGGGTTCAGTCATACCTGGCAGTCAGCCGAGCTTAACCTGGCCGCATATGTCTCCATGGTTGAACGAGACCGAATCGACATGCCAATGCAATCCACTCTAGACTTGTGGCCGGTGGAGCTGCTCGTACCCCGTACGTCACCTTAAGGAGCTGATGCGGATGCTACGCACCGCTACGAAGACAATCGCATGAATATCGAATCTATCTGGCAACACGATCACGCATACTTTGGCACCATTAGTCGGATTAGCCCGCGTGACGGATATGTCATTTACACTAACCCATCCCTAGCCAACCGATATGATCCTAACCATGCCGGTTTGTTTCGCATGCGAGATGACCAAGTCCAAAATGCACTCGAGGACATCGAACACTTCTTTTATTCGCTCGACATGGATGCCGTCGTCTACCTCGATGCACATGCGACACCAGCCTCGCTCGATGGCGCATTGCACGAAGCCGGGTTCGTCAAAAAAAGCGAATGGGGGAGTAGCGACCTCATGACCCAACAAGCGGCTATTCCACCGTACGATCAATCAATTCAGGTCGATGTTGCCCTCAATCACGACGACTTTCTCCGATGGTGCAGTGTCAATCAACCCGACCCGTATTCACCTGAAGATTTGATGCACAAATTGCATTACCAAACGGTTAGCGCACCAGGTGTAAATGGCTACATGGCAATCGTCGATGGTCGGCCTGTAGCGCGTTGTGTCAGCTTTATCAAAGACGGACTTGGGCGGGTTGAAAGTGTCTTCGTTGAGGAATCTTATCGCCGGCGCGGCCTGGCATACGCGCTTGTTGGTCGCGCATTACACGACATAGCAGCACAGGGTGCACTTGGCTATCTATTTGCTGTCCACGAAGCGCCAGCGCTTGCGCTCTATCACAAACTCGGACTACGTACAGTCTTAACCGAGGCTGTCTATCCTTATGTAAAACCATACGCAGAAATGTGAGCACCCTGATGAGCACACGCACCGACCAACACCGCCCACAGTATCACTTTACAGCCCCACAACACTGGATTAACGATCCGAACGGATTAATCCATTGGAATGGCGAGTACCACCTCTTCTACCAGTACAATCCGCACGCTGCTTACTGGGGAGCAATGCACTGGGGGCATGCAGTTAGTCGCGACTTAATCACCTGGAAGGATCTCCCATTGGCTCTCGCTCCTGACATGCCATACGACAAAGATGGCGTATTCTCAGGGTGTGCGATTGTTCACAACGGCAAACCGGTGATCGTGTATACGGGAGTCAGTAGCCCAGATCAACTACCGTGTCTGGCATATGCCGATGAGGCAATGCGCACGTTCACTAAGGCCCCTGAAAATCCGGTGATTCGCACGCGGCCCGATAATCTGGTCCATGATTTCCGCGATCACACGATGTGGCACGACGGCACGTGGTGGTATCAGGTGCTTGGCTCGGGTGATGGCACGCGCGCAGTTGCACCACTCTTTCGCTCAAACGATTTGCTCAGGTGGGAGTATCTTGGGCGTTTAATTGAGTCAGACGACATCGACAACGAACAACTCTACGAATGCCCCGATTTTTTTGCTAGCGGGGATAAACATGTCTTCATCACCTCACCGCTCCCAATGCGTCGCGTAATCTACATGAGTGGCGATTTTGATGGGCGACGATTTACGCCACGTCAACGTAATTTAGTTGACCACGGTATGAGCTTTTACGCACCCCAAAGCTTTACTGATGCCCAAGGACGTCGCATCATGATCGGCTGGTGTCAAGAGCAAGGTGGCGAGCAACTTAATCGCGCAATCGGGTGGTCAGGCGTGATGACGCTCCCTCGTGTTCTCAAGCTTGACGATGCGGGGCAATTAACCTACACCGTCGCTCCTGAGGTCACCGCACTAGAGAGCGATACGCTCGTACACGGACGGCGTCTAAATCGCACCCAATCCCAGACCTTGATGAGCCATGTCTCAGGTGACTCACTAGTCATTCACGCTACAATGTCGCAGGTTGCCAACATCGAGTTTGTCGTTCGCTACGATCCAATCAGTGGTGAGCGCACCAGCATCCGTTGGGATAGCGATACGAACGTGCTGATCTGCGATATGTCACAGAGTAGCCTCAATCAAAATTGTTCCCATGAAATATATCGTGCAGCACTCAATGACAAAGATCGCGCAGCACTCAAACTATCGATCTATGTTGATCGCTCTATCATCGAAATCTATGCTGGTGATTACACCGTATGCTCACTCCGCGTCTATCCTACGCATACAGCAAATCGCTATTATATACAAGGAGCTGATACGCTCACCGTTGATGAGCTTGTGGTACGACGCATGCAGTCGATTTGGCCGGCATAAGCCAATCCACTGCCAAATCCACTTTATTCGTAATTTTCACAGATTATGAATAAGTATTGACAATAATTGCACAATTATGCTACATTCATCGTGCAATAAACACATCCTAATAATTACGCTCAATTGCCAATGGAGGCAATCAATGCAGTCTACCTTAACACGCGTCAATGGTGTACGCGTCGGACATGCACAAGATTCGAGTGATCTGACCGGATGTACCGTCATCTTACTGCCCGATCATACGACGGCAAGTGTTGACGTACGCGGTGGTGCTCCAGGCACCCGCGAAACAGATTTATTAGCCCCTGAATGTACCGTTCAACATATTCATGCCATCTGTTTGAGTGGTGGAAGCGCCTTTGGACTTGCTGCAGCTGACGGCGTGATGCGTTGGTTACATGAGCGCGGCATTGGCTTCGATGCTGGCGTGACACGCGTCCCGATTGTTCCAGGCGCAGTCATCTTCGATCTTGGATGCGGATCAGCCACCGCCCACGCCAGCGCTGAGATGGGCTATCACGCATGCGAAAATGCCTCGAGTGCCCCGGTTCAGCAAGGGTGTGTCGGTGCAGGCACCGGTGCAACAGTAGGCAAGATTTTTGGTGCCAATGGCTGGATGAAAAGTGGCATCGGCAGTAGTGCAATCACACTACCCGACGGTGTAACCATCGCGGCGCTCGTAGTGAATAACGCGTTTGGTGATATCTACCGTGAACACACCGGCGAGATTATCGCAGGCACACGAATGCCTGATGGTACATTTGCCAATATGAGCCATCAACTGCGCGGCGGAATCGACGTACCTGCGTTTGCCGGTGGCAATACAACCCTTGTGGTCGTCGTCACCGATGCCAGTCTCAATAAAAGTGAATGCCGCAAAGTCGCTCAGATGGCCCAAGACGGCATGGCACGCACAATCAAGCCAGTTCACACACCGTATGACGGTGATGTCATTTTTGTGGCATCGACCAATCAACTCCCCGCACCAAGCATGCTCCAACTAGGCAGCGTTGCAGCCGATGTCGTTGCGGCATCCATCGAGCGCAGCGTACTTACAGCAACATCACTCGCAGGCATCCCGGCTGTTTCAACTGAACGGGTGTAACGAGTATCAACTCGACGCCATAGACTATTCTCAATGATGAGAAGATGAAAGAGAGGCAACATGCAGATCAACGTACGTCAAATCGTGGTCGCAGGAATTCTCGGCGCAATCGCTATTGTGCTGGGAGTAACCCAACTCGGCTTCATCCCAGTCCCGAATGTGAGTGGTAACGCCACAATCATGCATGTCCCAGCCATCATTGGTGCAGTGCTCGAAGGTCCGGTAGTCGGCATTCTGGCTGGACTCATCTTTGGTATCTTTAGCATGGTGCAAGATACCACAGGTCTGTTTACCAATCCCTTGGTGTCAGTTCTCCCTCGCGTGCTTATTGGTATTACCGCATGGTACACCTACAAAATGCTTGCGCCCCGCAACCAAGATTTGGCGGCAGCGGCTGCAGGTGTCGTAGGAACACTGACAAACACGGTGTTCGTCGTTGGCATGTTGGTGGCATTCGGTTTACTACCAATCGAAGTGGTTCCAACAATTATCCCACAAGCGCTCGCAGAGGTCGTGATAGCCACAGTTATCACTGTGATTGTCGCCCGTGGCGTAAATTTGGTTCGATCTGGCCAAACTACCGCCAGTGAAAGCAAAGACGGCACGTATTAACGATGTTTACCGGGCAGGTGGAGCATCGTTGCTTCGCCTGCCCAATAAGGTCGCCATGATTGCACTCGAACAAGTAGGGTTTGCCTATAATGCCGGGCGTGACGATGCAATTATCGCCCTACAAAACATCTCTCTCGAGATTCCAAAAGGTGAACTTGTTGCACTCCTCGGACACAACGGTAGCGGCAAAAGCACGCTCGCCAAGATACTCGCAGCAGTCCATTTTGCAACTACCGGTACCACAATCGTCAATGGTGTTCCCGCAAACGAAGCAAATGCATATGACGTACGCCGTGAGGTTGGTCTGGTGTTTCAACGCCCAGATGACCAATTAATCGCAAGTCGCGTCATTGATGATATTGCGTTTGGCCCCGAAAATCTTGGATTACCAAGCGACGAAATCGAAAGTCGCATTGAAAATGTCATCGATGCCCTCAACTTACACACAATTCGCAATGCACCAATCAGTGCACTCTCAGGTGGCGAACGACAACGCGTTGCGATAGCAGGCGTGTTGGCCATGCAGCCATCGTATGTGATTCTCGATGAACCAACTACGATGATTGCCCCTCCTCAAGCGCGTCAATTACTTGCACTTGTCCATCAACTCCGTGAAAAGCTCGGTATTGGGTTTATTCATATCACCCATTTCATGCACGAAGTCGTCGACTTTGATCGCATCATCGTGATGCACGCCGGCCACGTCTTGATGCAAGGCACTCCGCGCGAGGTATTCAGTCGCCGAGATGAGCTCACAACGGTAGGGCTCGATGTACCGCTTGTTACCCACATTGGCCAACAACTCCAACACCGTGGAATCACACTGAACACACCAATTCTCACAGCCAACCAACTTGCAGCGGAATTGACTTCGTATGCATCAGCACAACCATTAGTACAGTCAACACCAATCACCAAACAGCGCGAAAATTCGAGTCCCTTCATTACGCTTAATAATGTGCATTTCACATATCTCAAAGATACGCCGATGCAGAGCGTTGGATTGGCAGGAGCGAGCTGCACCATCAATCGCGGTGAGATTATCGCATTACTCGGTGGGACTCAGGCTGGCAAAAGCACCTTAATCGAATGTATTCTCGGTTTACGCAAACCACACATCGGTACAGTAATCGTTGACGGCCAAGATATTCACTCACCTGATTACAACATCGGCGCACTGCGTGATCGGATTGGTGTCGTCTTTCAACAACCAGAGACGCAACTTTTTGAAGATACCGTCGGCAAAGATGTAGCATTTGCACCGAGACGCAAAAAATTCCCACCCGAACAGTCGAGAGCGCTCGTCGAAGCCTCGCTCAATGCGGTTGGTCTCGATTATCAGACATTTCGACTCCGCTACATCTATGCGCTAAGCGGCGGCCAAAAACGTCGTGTAGCCATTGCTGGCGTACTTGCTGCTGAGCCCGATGTACTCATACTCGATGAACCAGTGGCCGGATTGGATCCCCGTGGCCGTGCCGAGCTCGCACACTTAATTGCCCGACTCAGTAAAGAACGCAACCTCACGGTTATCCTGGTTGGCAACACGATTGACGAGTTGGCTGAACTCGCAGACCGTGCCATCATCATGTACCAAGGACGGGTGACAGCCCAAGGTGCTCTTGATGAATTACTCCATGATGCTGATACACTGCATGAGCAGGGGCTTGAGCTGAGTGAATCCGCTGAAATTGCCCGCGTCCTGCGTACTACGCTACCGGCATTACCAGCGAATATTCACGATGATAATCAGCTTGTAGAGCTCATTGCACAACTCACATTGTCAACGCCAAGCACTGGAGATCACCCATGACGCTCGAGTTTTCACGCAATATTACATTTGGTCAGTATATTGATACACCATCGTTGGTTCACCGGCTCGACCCACGATTCAAGATCACTGCGATTGTCATCATGATGATAAGCATATTTCTGACACGTGGATTTTTGAGCATAGCACCACTCGTAGTATTGTCAATTTTGATTCAACTTACGAGTCGTATCCCAGTTGGCTTCACGCTACGAGGATACAGTTTACTCGTACGCACGATGCTTTTTTTCATTCCATTTCAAATTTTGTTCTACCGCATTCAACCGGGGATGGAAGTAACCTACTATTGGCAGTGGTGGATTGTCTCCATCACCAAAGAAGGCATCATAAATGGTCTGTACATCTTTACACGCGTCATTGTGCTCTATCATATGAT
The DNA here is from genome assembly GCA_046300655.1 of Chloroflexota bacterium. Classification (GTDB taxonomy): domain Bacteria; phylum Chloroflexota; class Chloroflexia; order Chloroflexales; family Roseiflexaceae; genus UBA965. Next base: position 10,670 of record JBKCLM010000062.1, read on the forward strand.
GAACATGTTAATGTTCACCACCACTATGATTGACCTATCTGACGCCGTTGAGTTAATGCTCGAACCACTAAAACGCATCAAATTCCCCATAAACGAATTAGTCATGACGATGACCGTGGCCCTCAAGTTCGTGCCGCTTTTGATTACCGAATTAGAGCGTCTGATACGTGCACAGATGGCGCGCGGGGTGAGATTTGATCAAGGCAATGCCATTCAGCGCGCAAAACACCTCGGAACCGTCTTGATACCTCTATTTGTCAACGCGCTCAGTCGCGCTGAGGTATTAATTGTCGCCATGAATGCACGGTGTTATCGAGGTGGTGCTGGTCGCACCAAACGGCGCACCATGCATGCGCATGCACGCGATAGAATCATGCTTGTCATTGTGGCAGTCCTCGCTGTCACAGGCGCGTTTATCGGCCGCACCATGGGAATCTAAGCATATGCAACACATCCTTACACATCTCGACAAGAACGCAATGATAGATTTTTTGCGTGAGTTTGTTCGAATTCCTAGTGTATTTTTACCAACCGTCCCAGGTGCCAATGAGGCTGCGGCTGCCCAATTCGTCAATGACCTACTCGACGAATGGAACCTTAATCCTGTCAAGTGGGAGGTCGCACCAGGCCGCCCCAACATCGTCGCAGAACTACACGGCTCGCTCGGGCCAGGTGCAATTTTGTTGATGGAGGGGCATACTGATGTAGTCACTCCGGGCGATTATGCAGCTTGGCAATACGATCCGTTTGGCGCAGAGATTGTCGATGGCAAGATGTATGGCCGTGGCACCGCCGATATGAAGGGCGGAGTGGCCGCAATGCTCTTTGCCGTACGCGCACTCCAACTCGCTGGCGCACCATTTGCCGGCACAATTCGGCTGCTTATTCCGGTCGACGAAGAGGGCTTAATGATTGGCATCAAAGACATCGTCGCCAAAGGCTACGCCACGGGTGCCAGTGCTGCCATCATCTGCGAACCCGAACAACACGAAGTCTGTATCGCCCAAAAAGGCGCCTTACGACTCAAACTCGAGTCGTTTGGCCGCGTCGCCCACGGCGCCATGCCCGAGGAGGGTGTGAATGCGCTCAGCGCGATGATCCACCTCTTGAGCCGTATCATGGCAATCGAAACCGATTTACGTCAACGCCACGGCGAACACCCGCTCCTCGGCAAAATCTACGTCAGCCCCACCGTGGCCCGTGCACCTATCAGTGGCGATGCTAGTCAAATCAACGTACTCCCTGATTACTGCGATGCATACCTTGATATCCGCACCATCCCAGGCGTCAATCATCATGACATCATCGCACAAATCGAAGCCTTCATCATCCAAGTCCTTCAGATAGACCCAACCTACAACTTGCGCGTCAGTATCGTCGATGATCGCCCATCTACCGAGATTAGTGACACCCATCCTTTGGTGCAATCACTGCAACACGCCCATACCCTCGTTTACGGTAATCCTCCACCGTTCGGCGGTGTGCCCGGCTCAACTGATGGCACCATCATTATGCGTGATGCCGGTGTCCCTGTGGTGGTCTATGGCCCAGGAGGGAAACGCATTCCACATCAACCCAACGAATACGTCGAAATCAACGAAGTTGAACGCGCTGCTGAGGTCTACATCCTTGCAGCCATGCACTTCTTGAATAATCAGTCATCATAAGGAGCTCAGAAATGACCAAAGTCACGATTCCGTTCATACAGTCGCTCAAGGGGCAACGCAGATTCGCCATGCTTACCGCGTATGATGCCCCATTCGCCCGCTTAGTCGATGAATCAGGCGTCGAGATGATTCTCGTTGGCGATTCACTCGGCATGGTGATGCTTGGCTACAACGGCACCTCACCCGTCACCATGGACGAGATGGTGCTGCATGCACGTTCAGTAGGGCGCACTGCCAAACGCTGTTTAATCGTCGGCGATATGCCGTTTTTGTCGTATCAAGCCGATCCCGCCGAGGCCATTCGCAACGCTGGTCGCCTCGTCAAAGAGGCCGGCGTGGACTGCGTCAAACTCGAGGGTACAAGTAAACAAGCCCCAATCGCCAAAGCCATCGTCGACGCTGGCATTGCCGTGATTGGTCACATCGGGCTCACCCCACAAACCGCGGCAAGCCTAGGTGGCATCAACGTGATTGGTGGCCAGAACTTCGCCACCGCCCAACAAATCGTCAACGATGCCCTGGCCATGCAAGCGGCTGGCTGTTGGTGCGTGCTGATGGAGGCCGTCCCAGCAGATTTGGCTGCCTATATCACCAAAAAACTCACTGTCCCGACGATTGGTATCGGCGCCGGAATCGGCTGTGATGGTCAGGTGTTGGTCACTCATGAGATGTTTGGCATGTTCCCAGGATTTGGTCTACCGTTCGGCAAACGCTACGCCGAAGCCGGTGACCTCATCCGCAATGGTATGCAACAGTACCATCACGATGTCCTGCATGGAACGTTCCCTGAGGCAGCCAACAGCTTCCCAATTGATGCCGAGATGATTCGTCGTCTCGAGGCAGGGGAATAATCATATGAAGATTGCCATTATCGGTGCAGGTGCTATGGGCTGTTTGCTCGCCTCGTACCTAAGCGCACAGCATCAGGTCACCCTCATCGATCAATGGCAGGCCCAGATTGATCATATCCGCACACATGGACTACGCCGCGAACGCGATGGTAACGTCACCACATCGCATCCACGTGCGTCAACAAATCCACATGATGCGCACGAATGTGATGTATGTATTGTCATGGTTAAGTATCACCAGACTGCCTGGGCAGCCGACCAAGCTGCTCAGGCACTATCATCAAACGGCATCTGTGTCACACTTCAAAACGGCATCGGCGGCGCAGAAATCCTCAGTAGAACCTTAGGAACACAGCGGGTTACCCAAGGTGTTACCTCGCTTGGCGCAACACTATTAGAGATTGGTTATGTCAAACACGCCGGAATTGGTGAAAGTGTGTTTGCGGCAAATCACGCATCGCCATTCATTCCACAACTAATTGACGCATTCAATCACGCTGGCCTGCCTGCACGGCAATACGCCAATCTCGAAAGCCTGATCTGGGGCAAACTGATTGTCAACGCTGGCATCAATGCGCTCACCGCCATTTTGCGCGTCCGAAACGGTGAACTAGACGCACATCCTGATGCACGCCAACTCGTGACTATTGTCGTCCAAGAGGCCGTGTCTGTAGCGCAAGCGCTAAACATTACCCTCCCGTATGACGATCCGGTTGAGCATGTGCTACATGTGGCACGGGCAACAGCATCAAATCGATCATCGACCCTTCAGGATGTTCTCCGCGGGAGTCCAAGCGAAATTCCGACAATTAATGGTGCAATAGTGAACGCAGCAAAGAACATCGGTGTTTCGACACCCTATAATCAATTTCTTACACAACTTATGCATGTTATTGATAATTGTGACCATACACTGTGAGTAAAAACATTCGATCATGATGGAATCAACATTGCACAAAAGTAACGAAAAGACTTGGCGTATATCACCATTTTTCACGTATCTGCCATTTCAATTATGCTATAATCCGTATGTTTGTAATGCCTCTCAATCTTCAATAGTGAGCACTCATGAGCACCAAACCGACGATTTATTTGCATATTGGCGCAGGTAAAACTGGCAGCACCACCATTCAAGTATGGCTAAAAAGCGTCGAGGAAGCATTAAATGAAGCTGGATACTTAATTTTCGACACTAAATTCGAACCAGGTGCACAACAGGATATACTTAGTAACCAACAAGATTACTTCCACAACGTTTTGAAAAATGGCACATCAGGCATTAAAGAATTTCAAGCTCAGTTCCGCAAAAATTTAACCTATATGCAAGAACACGGGTTTCATAGTGCCGTCATGAGTGCCGAAAATTTGTTCAATCATTGGACTGATGCACATAGATGGTTTATGCCTTTTGTCGACGAGTGCAACTGGAAAATCATTGCCTATGTGCGCAATCAACCGTATTACATCATAAGCGCATGGAAAGAGTGGTTTTATTGGCGTCAAGATTTTCATAATTCATTAAATGGCGAAATCTATGCGGATTGGTTGGGTTCACTTAAATCATGGGACAATACGTTTGGTGCAGATAACATTTATCTTGGCATCCTAGACAAAAAATGCTTGACAAATCAATTACTACACCATGACTTTGCAATGGCAATTAACACCCCACATATCATCGCAAATGATAATGACTTGGTATATGCAAATCCATCAATCAACAATCGGTCAGCGCTGTTGTTTTCGAAGATTCGACATCAATACATGCTCCGCAATCCACGTATCACACAGGATACAGACATCCATCAAATCAGTTCAAAAGAACTACGCCTTCAGACAATTCTGAATAACAATGCAAAACTCAACGAAATGTTCCACTTCAAACCACTTGTTGTGAGCCGCGCACCAGTGTCAGGTACACTTGAACACGACGCACAACTCGGTTTCGTCAACCAAACAATGCTCGATCACATCTACGCTATGTTCGCAGATAGTAATCGCATATTGCTAGAACGATATCGACCTGACATCGACATTGATGCAGCGTTCCCTCGGATTATTCAAACAGCGACATGGGAATTAACCGATGAAGATTTGATGCTCCATGGCTTTCATATTGCATTCGAGAGCCTAAACTCACTCGATAAGCAATTATCCGCCAAAGCCGGGCAACTGAATCGCCTCAATAATCAGATTAAGTTGCTTGAATCAGAAGTAGCTCAATTGCAAGATACTCGCCGTAATATTGGTCAAGTGTGGAAGAGTACAGTTGCCCATGATCAAGCAATAGCACATCTCCAAGCACAGATTGACCAACTTGTACAATCCAATAGCCAGGTATCGCATCAGCCAGAACACATACTGCAACGGTTAATGCGCTTCTTACGCCGCATATTCTCTCGCAAATAGACGAACTTTCGTCAATTACACAAAGGATACACGCATGACCAATCGTACAATCGGCGCGCAAAACATGGTCTCGCAACTCCGCAAAGTCATGTTACGCACTCCCGATCAGGCATTTTACGGCGCTGATCCACTGCGCTGGCATTACACAAGCCAACCCGACAAAGCCGGCGCCCTCAAAGAGCACGCTGATTTATGTGACACGCTTCGCCGCGCAGGCGTCGAGGTCATCATGCACGACACGACGTTGCCTGATCATGCCGATGCTATTTTCTGCTTTGATCCCGCAATCGTAACCAACTACGGCGCAATCATCTTGCATATGGGCAAACCATTGCGTATCGGCGAAGAAGACGCTATCGCGCAGAGCATGCAAAAAGCCGGCATTCCAATTCTGGGTCGCTTAACCGGCAGTGCTCGTGCAGAGGGCGGAGACACCATGTGGGTTGACGACAACACGCTCATGATTGGCGTCGGATTCCGCACTAACTACGAGGCCGTACGCCAAATTCGCGCCATGCTCGCACCGCACGGCGTCGAGGTCATCTCGTACGATTTGCCGTATTACACCGGCCCCGAGGCCTGTTTACACCTCCTGTCATTCATCTCGATGGTCGATCACAACATGGCTGTCGTGCACTTGCCACTGATGCCGACGGCGATGTACCAAGAGCTGAAGCGCCGCAACTTCACCCTCATCGAAATCCCCGCCTCTGAATATGACACCATGGCGACCAATGTCCTCGCCATTGCCCCCAAGGTGTGTTTGATGCTCGATGCCAATCCAATCACTGCCGGACTACTTGCAGACGCCGGCTGCGAGGTACTCACCTACCGCGGGAACGAGATTTCACTCAAAGCCGAGGGCGGCCCCACCTGCTTGACACGCCCGATCCTCCGCGATTAATCACATACCTTGAATCGACCGCTGCAAGATACGGAGCGGTCGATTAATGAGGAATACATGAACCAACTCACCGTTACCGAACGCCGCGTCATCGAAGCAATTGACACGGACAGCATGCTCGCATTCCTTGCCGAGCTCGTGGCCATCCCTAGCGTATCCGGCCACGAAGATGACGCACAGCGCCACATGGCCACCAAAATGCGTCAAATCGGTCTCTCCACCGATATGTGGGATATCGACTTTGAGACGCTCAAACTCCACCCCGCATTCTCGTGGGAAATCGAACGGCCCCACGGCATTGGCCTGGTTGGCTCAATTGGCGAGCATCGTGGTGGTCGCTCACTCGTGCTCAATGGACACATCGATGTGGTACCGGAGGGTGATCATCGTAATTGGGATTCACACCCATACACAGCCACAATCCGCAACGGCAACATGTACGGCCGTGGCGCTCTTGACATGAAAGGTGGTCTCGTCGCAGCCCTCTGGGCCATGCACGCCATTCTTAAGGCCGGCGTCAAGCTCAACGGCGTCATTCATCTGCACAGCGTCATCGGCGAAGAGGACGGTGGATGTGGCACACTTGCATCCGTGCTCCGCGGCTATACCGCCGATGCCGCCATCATCCCCGAGCCAACTCGCCTCGCGATTGCTCCTGCGCAAGCCGGCGCGCACAACGTACGTATCACTGTCCCTGGGCTATCCGCCCACGGCTGCTACCGTGAAGAGGGCGTCAGCGCCATCGAGAAATATTACATCGTCCAACAAGCACTAATTGCACTTGAAGCCGAACGCAATCAACGCATGCGCCACCCACTCTTCGCCAATTATCGCCTCCCCTACCCGCTCAGTATCGGCACCGTCCGTGCTGGCAATTGGCCATCAAGCGTCGCCGAGGAACTCATCGCTGAGGGACGCTACGGCATCGGGATTGGTGAGGATTCACAAGCCGCGCGGCGCGAACTCGAGGCGGCCGTGGCTGTTGCGGCTGCTCAGGATCCATGGCTAGCCGATCATCCTCCTGTCATCGAATGGTGGGGCGGCACTTTTGAACCAGCCGAGACCGATGTCGATCACCCAATCGTCAGTACGCTGACCCACGCACACCAAACCTTCGGTAAACAACCAGTCCTCGAGGGCATGCCCTATGGTGCTGACATGCGACTGCTAGTGCATCAAGGTGGCATGCCAACCGTCATGTTTGGACCTGGTGATGTACGGCTGGCCCACAAACCCAACGAATACGTCCCTGTTGCTGATTTAATTCATGTCGCCCAAACGCTGGCGCTGACAGCGTTGCGGTTTGTTGGACATCACGAGCAATAACAAAACACGCCCCCGATGTCATGCATGACATCGGGGGCGTGTCTATTTACATTATGGCAAGCGATACCAAACATCAATGGTTGACAAATACCACGGCGTCGTGAACGTCGGCAACTCGTTAATCGAGGCCAATCTTGCACTCCGAATTACATTGCGTTGCTGGCGTGCCACAAAGTAATACGGTGCTACATCACTAATCCGAATACTCGCATTCCGTTCGGCATTCAATCGTCCTACCATATCATATGTTGCCAAAGCCGATTTGTAGAGCATGTCATACCCCTCGTCATTCATGCCCACCACATTCAGACTACCACGTGTATCAGGCATACCAGTGTTCATCTCATCGCTGGCAAACAACCAGTACGCCGTTGGATCATACAACAGTGTATCTGCGTATCTCGCATCGCTCCGGCCCTGTGCCCATTCCACGATTGCCACATCAAAGTCATACGGCGTTATCAAACGTTCGAGGTATTGTTGACGTGTGACATCCACACGCGTAATCTCAATGCCCACTTTTTGCCATTTTTCGGTCAAAAACTGTGCCAGTGCATCATGTTGAGGATTCTCCGACTGCACAACCATTGTCAATCGGAGCGGTTCACCGTTGCGCACTAATTGCTGGGTCGTCGAGTCATATTGCCAACCCTGTTGCGCGAGTTGTTCATTTATGGCCGTTTTCGGCGTATTTAACTCGGGCACCTCAAGCCAATTACCAGGCATGGTGACCTGACGCACAGATAACAATTGCGTCTGTGTTTGCACAAAATGACCATCCAGCTCGGCTAGTCGAATCAACTCGTGACGCAGTGGCAATGAATTCATTGCCTTCTCAGCACGCATATTAAATGCGACCGATAAAAGCGTGTTCAGTGGGTACGACGATTGTAACGACTCGTTGCCGGTAACCTGCTGTATCGTGTCAATTACAAATGGCTCATCGCTCGCTTGCAACACTGCGAGCGCATCCGATGACTGGTTCAAGCGCACATTGACCCCATCAAATAATGGTTGTCCTCGATGATAATTCTGATTAGCTACAAGCTGCCATTCGCCATTCTCAGCGATTTGACTCATCACAAATGGCCCAGCGCCAACTGTCAGTGTACGCAAATTGACTGCATCAAGTGCTTGTTCAGCTAACACATGCCGTGGCAAAATGGGCAACGCCCACAATGTAAGTACTGGTGAATATGGTTGGTTTAAGCGAAACTCGACAATCGTCGGTGAGGTACTTACGACCTCTCGAATCACCGTTAATTCACGTCCGAGCGGTGTCTGCAAATTCAATGCAATCAACGCCTGATATGAGTACACTACGTCATTTGTCGATAGGCTCTGTCCATCAGACCACAGCAGATCGTTGCGCAACGTAACCGTCACCACAGTACCAGTCTGATCTACTTGCCACGATTCCGCCAATTCGGGTTGCGGCTGTCCCCGTACATCGAGACGCGTCAAACCAGACTGCGTCAATGATGCAACAACTTCAGCTGCTCGATTCTGCAAACTCCATGGCTGAAACACCGCGAGATCTTCGTCCAGCGCATATGTCAGCACACCGCCACGCGGCAACGGCGTGGGCAAATTTACGATTTCTTGCCAATTTTGCGGTGGTTGGCATGCCACTAGCAGCAATGCCAACCACCAAACCAGACGTTTCATGGAGTCCCTTTGTCGTTATAAACCAACAGCACTGCCATCTTTGCGCGGATCAGATCCCGCAAAAGCCACGCCGTCCTCGACTACAATAATTTGCCCACCACCAAAACCACCCACCTTGGCTGGCGTCACATCATGCCCGAGTGCAACTAACGATTGCTGTGTCGTCGTGTCATGCTCAAACATGACTGTGTGCATGCCATCATATGGCTCGACCAACTCAAAACGTGGCGCATCAAGTGATTCTTGTGGGTTCATACCGTGGTCAATCATGTTGACCAACATCTGAACATGACCTTGCGGCTGCATGAAGCCACCCATCACACCAAAGCTCGACCACAACGCACCATCCTTGGTGACCATACACGGAATAATCGTATGGTACGGGCGCTTTCCCGGCTCAAGCACGTTTGGATGCCCCTCGTCCAGTACAAAATTCGCACCACGGTTTTGCATACAAATACCCGTATCACCCGCAACCACACCCGATCCAAAGCCCATGTACAAGCTATTGATGAACGACACCGCATTTCCATACTTGTCAACGGCCGTCACATACACCGTGTCATGCGACATCGGGATCTCTCCCGCAACCACCTCGCTCACCTTAGTTGGGTCAATCAAGGCTCGACGCTGTGCGATGTACTCCTCAGACAACAACTCACGTACCGGCACATGCACAAATGCCGGGTCAGCGATATATCGGGCTGCATCAGCAAACGCCAAGCGCATTGCCTCAACCTGTAAGTGAATCGACTGCGGAGAATGGGCTGGCAGACTAGCCAAATCAAACCCCTCGAGCAAGCGCAAGGCAATCAATGCCGTCAACCCCTGCCCATTCGGTGGACACTCAAATACATCATACCCGCGATACTTGGCTGTCGCCGGCTCAACCCAGTCGCTGGTGTGATTGGACATATCCTCAAGTGACAAGAATGCGCCATCGCGGGCAAGTGCGCCAACGATGCGCTTGGCCAAATCACCCCGATAAAAGCTCTCAGCACCACTCCGGGCAATCTCCTCGAACGTACTGGCTAACTCAGGCTGATAGAAGCGCTCGCCCATCCGTGGCGCTCGCCCATTCGGCAAAAAGATGCGCGCGGCATCAGGATGCTGACGCATCTTGTCGGCAAGCGTAGCCCAACCGCGCGCAATAATCTCGCTCACCGCAAAGCCGTTACGCGCATGATGAATGGCGGGCGCCAAAATCGTGGCAAAATCTAGCTTGCCATGCTGTTGAATCAACGTCTCCCAGGCTGATACCGCGCCAGGCACATTAATTGGCAATACACCCAGTGCCGGAATCTTGTCAAGCCCGCGCTTGGCGAACTCCGCCCGTGTCAATGACTTTGGCGCACGCCCACTCCCATTCAGCGCCTTGACTTTTTTAGTTTGGGCATCATACACCAAGGCAAACGCATCGCCACCAATCCCTGTACTCATCGGCTCAACAACGTTTAACACGGCTGCAGCAGCAATCACTGCATCAGCCGCAGTGCCACCTTGTGCAAGCATCTGCAATCCCGCTTGGGCCGCCAATGGATGACTGGTAGCCACAGCACCACCCGTGCTGACAATCATTGAGCGACGTGACGGATATGCGCTAAAGCTCTTCATGATTCCTCACTTCGTTACTGTTTGATAGACTTGACGAATTCATCAATAATGCTACGATTCAGCGTACCAGACGAGCGATAGATCTCATTGGCCTTGGCATCAAACAGCACATAGGTCGGTGTCATCTGAACGCCAATTGATTGCGCAAGTTCGCGGTTCTCACTATTCCGTGCATCAAGTCGCACAACGCGCAAAATCCCTTGGTAGTCTTTTTCAATCCCATCCACGATGGGCTTCGATGCGACACATCCCATTCAGAAATCTGAATAATATTCGACCAACACTGGTTGACCACCTTTGAGGATTGTCGGTACCTCTGCAGTAGGCGTACGACGTGCCCACAAAGCCGTCGTAATTGTCACGAGCACAAGTACACCTAGCACTGCGATCCGCACTGGAGCCCAAGCACCTTGGTAGGCCCACCAACTAGCACCAACAAGTGCCATCAGGGCAAATAGAATGAACGAATTTTGATTGATAAACATGCTACCTCGATTTGCTATCACTATTCAAATTATACCGGATTACCTTAGGCAAAATCACCACTATACCCACCAACTTATTGGGGTATAATGCCTATGAAGTCGATGGAGGCCAAACGTGTACGACGACAAACCACATCACGAATGCGGTATTTTTGGCATTTTCGCCCCCAACGAAGATGTCGCACGCATGACGTTTTTCGGTCTTTATGCCCTACAACACCGTGGTCAAGAGAGTGCTGGTATCGCAGTTGCTGACGGTCGCGGCATCAATCTCCACAAAGAGATGGGCCTTGTAGCCCAAGTCTTCACCGAAGAAAAGCTCCGCCCGCTCAACGGCCACGTTGCAATCGGCCACACTCGCTACTCAACCACCGGTTCTTCCAAACTCCTCAATGCACAACCGTTCGTTGTCGAGAGCGCCCTTGGCCCACTCGCTATTGGTCACAATGGCAATCTTACCAACGGCACTGCATTGCGAAATGAACTCTTCCAACGCGGTTTCGGTCTCAGTTCATCAAGCGACAGCGAACTCATCGTCCAACTACTCGCCGGTGGTCCCGGTAACAACTGGGATGAGCGCATCAACGCCCTGATGGACAAAGCCGAAGGTGCATACTGTCTTACCATCCTGACCCGCGATTCCCTCTACGCATTACGCGACCCATGGGGTGTCCATCCACTCTGTCTCGGCAAAATCGGCGAGAACGGCTGGGTTGTCGCCTCCGAGAGTTGCGCCCTGGCCACCATTGGTGCCGAGTTTGTCCGCGAACTCGACCCCGGTGAAGTCGTCGCAATTGACGCCAATGGACCACGTACCATCGGCAAACACGCCTCGCGCCAGCGCCACTTGTGCCTGTTCGAATACATCTACTTTGCGCGCCCCGACTCGCAAATCGATGGCCGCACCCTACATGCCGCGCGCGTCGAGGCCGGGCGTATCCTCGCCCAAGAGGCACCCGTCGAGGCCGACATCGTCATCCCCGTACCCGATAGTGGCATCCCTGCGGCAATCGGCTACGCCCAACAATCGGGCATCCCTTACAGCGAGGGTCTCATCAAGAATCGCTATATCGGCCGTACTTTCATTCAACCTGACGACCGCCTGCGCAAAGTCGGCATCCAACTCAAGTTTAACCCGCTCTCCGACAACCTGGATGGCAAGCGCGTGATTATCATCGACGATAGCATCGTTCGTGGCAACACCTCCGGCCCCATGGTACGCATGCTCCGGTCCGCCGGCGCCAAAGAAGTCCACATGCGCGTGTCGTCGCCACCCATCAAACACCCCTGCTACCTCGGCGTCGATATGGCGACATACCCCGAACTCATCGCCCATCGCCTCGATGTCCCACAGATTTGTGCGCACTTGGGCCTTGATACACTCGCCTATCTGTCACTCGATGGTCTACAAAAAGCGACCCGCGCTCAAGGTTTTTGTCATGGATGCTTTACTGGCAAGTACCCGGTCGAGGTCTCAGTCGTTGACAAACATGCCTTCGAAAACCGCTAGCCGGCTCTGGCCCTACTTCGAAACACTAACCGGCCACTTCGCCCATGAACTGGCGTGGTGGCCTATCCATACACCACAGCGAGACTACGAAGTCACTATCGGCATGGTTCTTGTTCAACAAACCCGCTGGGAACAAGTCGAAGCCGCCATCATTCGGCTCCTTAATGCCGGCTACACATCTTTTTTTGCACTTGCAAAAGCAGACCCACAGCACATCGGCACATTATGCAAACCATGCGCCTTTTACACCCGCAAAGGCGTAGCACTCGTGCAACTCGCACAACGACTTATCCAACACCCGCAACATGTACAATCAATACTGAAATTGCCACGCATCGAGTGCCGTCACCACTTGTTAGCACTCCCCCAAATCGGCCGCGAAAGCGCCGACACTATCATGCTGTACGGTGGTGATCACCCACTGTTCATCGTCGACGCCTACGCACGGCGCTTCCTCGCCCGTACTGGCATCTACGCCGACGCTGTCGACGCCCTCAACGCACCGTACGATTTGCTCCAACAAATTGTCGAAGCCGACATTGGTCCAATGGATGTTGCAACCGCCCGCGAACTTCATGCCATGATGGTCGAGGTCTGTATCCACCACTGCACCGCTACCCGACCCAGATGCACACAAAGCGGCGCAATGCGCCGCTTCGTTGATCCAGCCAAATGTGCCGAACACTGTCCCCCCTGCACAGGGTGTCCAGCCGCACATACTTGTCGTCACCACCAGAGTACGATTACGATGCCACTGTAGGCGTGAACACCAACTCCCACGCGTATAATCCACTCTCCTGCCGCACCCCGTGCCAGATCCCCGCAGTCGGTGAATGATTACCGTAATCGTACTTATGTCCACTTAAATCAATCGTGTCATGAGTGGTCTCTTGCAAGGTGGCCAACACACAACATCCATGTGTTACCAGCATCACCCGGCCAACCTCGCGCTGCGCAATCTCGTCCAGCAGTCCACGTACACGCGCACGAATATCGCGATGTGACTCGCCTGGCGCACCTTCTTTGATGCTCTCAACATAGGCAAATGGCGCCGTCATATGCTCAGATACGATTAACGCTGTCTGGCGCGTGCGCATAAATGGCGATACATATACCGCATCAATCGCACAATGCTGCAAAAACATCCCTGCTTGGAGTGCCTCTTTACGCCCAATCTGCGTCAACGGTGGCCCCGGGGGAATGTTATAGGGGACCGAACTGCCACGATCTGGTGCGGCGTGGCGTAATATATAAATCTCGTGTACCATAACCTCGTCCAATTACCCAATCCACTCGTATTTTCTCACAAATCAAGGAGGCACGCATGAGCTCTGGTCGTCTCGTCGGTCGTACTGCAATTGTCACTGGCGCAGGGCGCGGAATTGGTCGCGGCATCGCCCTCGGCTACGCCAAAGAAGGCGCTCGTGTCGCACTCGTCAGCCGTAACCAGGCCGAACTCGAAGAGGTCGCCAATGAGATCCGCCAACACGGCGGTGAAGCGCTCGTCACCCCAGCCGATGTTCGCGACTCTGGCGCTGTCGACGCTGTCGTTGCCCAAGTCGTCAGCACCTGGGGGACCGTTGATGCACTCGTCAACTCTGCCGGCATCCCCATGGTCTCGCCCACAACCGAACTCAGTAACGAACGCTGGCAACTCGCACTTGACATTAACATCAATGGTACGTTCTTCTTTTGTCGGGCCGTCGGTGCCGTCATGCTCAACCAAGGTCGCCCTGGCACCATCGTAAACATCGGCTCGCTCCACTCGTTCCAAGGCATCCCCATGCGTGCAGCCTACGCCGCCTCCAAAGGCGCAGTCCTACAATTCACCCGCTCTCTGGCGACTGAATGGGCACCACACGGCATCCGCGTTAACTGTATCTCACCCGGCTGGATCCGCACGCCTCTTCAAGACGAATTGGTCAAACAAGGCAAACTCGATCGCGCCCCCATCATCGCTCGCACGCCCATCAAGCGCGTTGGCGAGGTCAGCGATATCGTTGGACCTGCGATCTTTTTGGCGTCGGATGAATCAGCCTTTATTATCGGCGAACAGTTGGTTGTCGATGGCGGCTGGGGAGTCTACGGCTTCTTTTAGGCGTTTTCTATACAAAAAGCCCTGCCTGCGGATGCGATTGCGACACGCCGAGGCAGGGCAATGTGTGCTACGCCATCAAGCCATGATGTAGCAAATACTGCTGGACGCGTTGTTTGAGCATATCACGGGCCATACGAAATTGCTCGATTGTACCCGCAACCGCTGGATCCATGACACTCCAATGAAGTTTCGTCTGCTGGTCAAAATGCTTTTCAACATGCATACGTGCATAATCGCATACCGAGATGACGATATCCGGCATTACATCGAGCTCTACGATTTGCTTGGCTGACTGCCGCGAGGCATCGATCCCCACCTCATCAAGCACCTCGAGCGTCAGCGGATGGATTACACTCGGCTCAACACCGGCACTAACCACTGGTAGCTGCGGGACAAAATACCTAGCCCAGGCCTCGGCCATTTGCGAACGTGCACTGTTGGCTCGACAAATGAATGCAACTACCGGTAACTCATCCCCTTGTCCTACTGGCGCTAACAACTCATTACGTACCACATCCAAATAGCGCCCCAACGTTTCGGGCACATATTGGTAATAAATCGTCCGCGCGTCGTAGTCGCTCCGCCGACTACTCACTAATCCTGCCTCGGCCATAACTTTGAGTTGATACGAAGCCGCACTTGCACTCATCTGCAAAACTTGACTCGCCTCATGTGCAGTCAGGTCACGCACACGTAGTGCTTTGAGCAAATTGAAACGGTCTACATGCCCCAATAATTCAGCTATTTTGATGATATCCATCACATATCCTCGAGTTTCTGATACCACCGAGTTGTTTATCAGTAGCATAGCATGTCTTGCAATTATTTCAAATTCATTTTAATATTTCAAATGTATTTGAAATAATTTTGGAGGCTGTCATGGTACGCGTCGGCATCAATGGATTCGGTCGCATTGGACGGTTAAGTTTACGCAACGGCATCACGAACCATCAACTCGACTGGCAACACATCAATGAACCACAAGGCGACAACACCATGTGTGCCTACTTACTCAACTACGACAGCGTGCATGGGCGGTGGGAACAGCACGCCATCGCTGACGAGTCAGGACTAAAGATTGGCATGCACTCGTTGACAGTCTCGCACAACACGGCCATCGAACAAACCGACTGGTCGAATTGCGACATCGTGCTCGAATGTAGTGGGAAGTTTCGTACTGCCGAGAGTTTGGCGCCGTACTTTGCCCAAGGTGTCAAGCATGTAATTGTTGCAGCACCTATCAAAAAAGACGCACTCAATATTGTCATGGGTGTCAATCAAGAACGCTTTCGAGCAAACTCACATCCAATCGTCACCAACGCGTCGTGTACCACCAACTGCTTGGCACCCGTCGCACACGTAATACACACCACACTAGGAATCAAACATGGCATGATCACCACCATGCACTGCATGACCAATACTCAGAGCGTAGTCGACAAACCAAGCAAGGATGCCCGGCGGGCGCGGTCAGCATCGACAAACATGATACCAACGACTACAGGATCAGCATCAACGATTGGACTAATCATCCCAGCGCTGAATGGCAGGCTTGATGGCATTGCCGTCCGTGTCCCCATGTTAGGTGCATCATTGACCGATTGTGTCTTCGAGGTCGAGCAACAGACTACTGTAGCCGAGGTCAACGCCATTCTCAAAGCGGCAAGTGAGACACCCCAACTCAAAGGAATTTTGGGATACGAAGAGGAACTACTCGTGTCAAGCGATTTTCGCAGTGACCGGCGATCGGCAATTATTGATGCTAGTTCAACCATGGTCACCGGTGGCACACAAGTCAAGATTCTTGCGTGGTACGACAACGAGATGGGATATTCCCAGCGCATGGTGGAATTAACCGAGTACATCAGCTCACAATGGGGGCAGTAATGCAGCAATCAGATGCAATCCGCATCGGATCGGCCTACAGCATCCTGACGCTTTCCGATGGAGCGTTACGCATGCTCGTGCTGTTTCACTACTACACGCTGGGCTATAACGCGCTCGATTTGGCGATGGTATTTGTGTTGTACGAGCTATTTGGGGTCATCATTAACTTGTTTGGCGGGCAACTAGCAAATCGCATAGGATTGCTCAATAGCATGCGACTAGGGATTGGCCTCCAAATCATCACGCTTTTGGCCCTCGCACTGCCAAGCGAGTTGCCAGCGCCATGGTACGTCATGCTGTTTCAAGGATTTGCCGGGATTGCCAAAGATATCACCAAAATTAGCGCCAAAAGTGCCATTACTACCTTGTCGCAGAGCAACACTCAAGGGTTATTCCGCATTATTGCAGCGGTTACAGGTGCAAAGAATGCCCTCAAAGGTGTGGGATTCTTCGTCGGTGGCTTACTGTTAGTAAGCTATGACATGCGCGCCGCATTAATTGCACTTGCGGTCTGGGTTGGAATCGGCTTCCTCTTGACACTCACCGTACACCGCCCCTTCCCCGCTGCCAAGACCAAATCAATCCGCGGCATCCTTTCTCCACTCGCATCAGTGAATCGACTCGCCGCTGCGCGGATATTTTTGTTTGGTGCACGCGATGTATGGCAGGCCATCGCTTTGCCCATTTTCGTTGCAACCGCACCCAACTGGGGATTTTGGCAATCAGGCAGTGTCATGGCGCTGTATACAATTGGATATGGGTTTATTCAGGCGTTCACACCACGCATACTCGCCAACGCCAAGACGCCGGACGGACGAATGACTGCCATGTTAGCGACTATCCCAGCAGTGATTTGTCTCGGTGGTGCATGGCTTGCCCAATCATTCAATCTCGCAGTTGAGCCAATATTACTCATCGTGCTGTTGTTTAGTGTGGGGTTTGCCATAAATTCTGCGGTGCACTCGTTTTTGATTGCCGCATATGCCGAGGAGGGTGCAGTCAGTCTCGATATTGGGCTTTACTACAGTGCAAATGCACTCGGGCGGTTGGTTGGCACACTCGCCTCAGGTTGGTGCTATCTCGAATGGGGCATCATTGGCGCTATGTTCGGTGCAGGAATCATGTTTATCCCAGCTTCCTTGCTGGCATGGCCACTCAAAGCCCCTCACAAAACTATCCAATCTGATTTACTTGCCGGTGCTGAATAGAAAACGCCCGACCAACATTGTTCGGTCGGGCGTCCACTTTTTACTTACTCCAACTTATCCCGGTACGGCAAGACGCCCACCAGCACTCCCGATATGATGTAACTCACTGCCGAGATTATCAAGACGATGGTAAACGAATCGTTCTGCAATTGACCACTCAATGTCGATGCAACTGCCCAACCAAGCGACCACGACATACTCGACATACTCGTACTCGTGCCACGTTGCTGAATAGGTACTGTTTGCATCATCAAGGCGGAGAAAAGTGGGAAAGTTAGGCCAATCAACAGTCGGTTGATGTCGTATGCCGCCGAGGCAATTGGTAAGAACGGAATCACCATCAGCAGCATCGTCGGTGCGCCAAGCCCACGCGACCAGGCTGCTACTGTACGCACACCAAAACGCTTTGACAATGGGCCACCAATCATGCTGCCAATACCCATCGCTAACGAGGCGAGCGCAAGATTCGCACCAACTGCGCTATCGGAAAGTTGGAACTCTTGACGGAAGAACAAGTTTTGGAATGGCACAAACATGCCACCGGCAAACCCAAAGAAAAACGATGGGGTCACAAGCAATAACAGTACATAAAACGGCACAGGCGGCAGAGGAGCAACAGGCGCAGTACCGCCACTTGCACCTGTTTGATGTAGTCCGCCTGTTTTGATACCCATTAATGGCACAGCTGCCAACAATCCAAAAACGGCCACTGTAAACATGGCCATGCGGTATGCTGGCTCGGATGTGGCAGCCACTCCCATTATTGGTGCAATAATCGCAGGCAGTGATCCTCCGATAATACTCCCTACCGATCCCACCATCGTCGAGGCTGCTGCATTTATCCCAAACATGGCAGCACGCTGACGTGGCTCAATGACTTGACTCAACAATGGCACAACGGCTGTGTAGGTGGCCATATTGGCAGCACCAATGATGAAGTAGACGGCGTTCATTAGCTGGAGAGGAGTCACTTCCCAGGTGCCAATCGAAAAACCAACGCCATCGAGTAATAACAACACAGCCCAGCCGAGTGCATACGTCAGAATGCCGATGTACAACATGCGTTGAGCACTGAGTTTGTCGATAACCATACCTATCGGCAAACCTAAAAAAACACCAGCTAAGCGGAATACCGACTGCATTTGCCCCGCAACAGCGTTGTCGTAACCTAAGCTGGTGAGATAAAAGTTGAAAAGGATGTCAGCAATACTAAATGACAAGCCAAACAACACACCGTGTGTCAAAATCCGGTACACCGCTGGCGATCCACCCGCCATCAATTCCCGCCATTGGGAGCGTAAGGTTACCACAATTCACCTCTTGGTTGGATACCACCACGAAATATGAGAAATAGTGTATCACTTTTTCTCGCGTATTATGAAAAGTACACAACAAACTCATCGAGGTGCACTCGCACACCTCGATGAATTTGCAAATCTAGTGACCGGCATCTTTAAATGGAATAATATAGAACGACAGCGCCGATACGACATATGCAACTGCTGACGCAATCATCACCCAATAAAAACCGCTTGCAGTCTGTATATATCCACTGGCCAATGCGGCCGCAGCCCATCCCAATGACCATAACATACTCGTCAAACTGGTACTTGTGCCACGTTGATGTGCCGGCACCGATTGCATTACTAATGCATCCGCAAGTGGGAACGTCACACCAATCACCAGTCGGCTGATATAGTACGCGGCAGCAGCAACGTACAAATTCGGGACGAGCATCAGCAACAAAGTCGGTGCCGCCAAAAATCGTGTCCAAGCAGCCGCGTTACGTAAACCAAATCGTTTTGAGAGTGGACCACCAATAAGGCTACCAAATCCCATGGCGAATGCTGATATCGCCAGAATTAAGCCAACCTGTGCATCAGGTAATCCGAATTGCTGACGGAAGAACAAGTTTTGGAATGGCACCACCATACCACCACCCAACCCAAGTAAAAAGCCCTGGGAAGCAAAGAGTACCAAGCGCATAAACGGCAGTTTTGGCGCATTTGGATCGTCGATTGCCACTCGTGCATTTTGCTGATTTGTGACCGCTTGACCAATTCCTAGTAACGGAAGTATCGCCATGAAGGCAATCAACGAGACACTGAGGAGCGCCACGCGATAGGCCAACATGTCTGTCGGACCGACATTCAACAAAGGAGCAACAAGAGATGGTAACGCACCACCAAACAATGAGCCGACAAATCCTACGGCTACCACTGCGCCAGCGTTAATCCCGAAGAACGTTGCGCGCTGCTGTGGCTCGATAACACTGCTCAACAATGGAATAATTGCTGTGTAGGTGGCGATATTTGCGGCACCAACTAGGAAGTAAATCGGCGCGATGATGCCAATATCCTCCCAACCCAACACCACAATCCAGCCAATTGCATACGACGCAATCGCAAATAGCAAGACTTTGCGCGCACCTTGACGGTCAATTAGCATGCCCATCGGAATACCAAAGATAACCCCTGCACCTCTAAAAATTGAATTCATCTGGCCGGCTGCTTCATTGCCATACCCGAGACTCAATAAATAGAAGTTGAACAGCACATCCGATACACTCGCTGCCAAACCAAACAACAAACTGTGCGCCAAAATTCGCAACACTACCGGCGACAAACCGGCAAACATCGACGTGCGTTTAGGTTCGCTGACCACTGTCGTCCTCCTCGTGAATAGCCGTAGTATTGTAGCACTTCCTATTTGGATTTATGTACAAATATGCGTGCATTAACACATTTTTCACACAGATACGACAAAAATAACGTACGATATACGACGTTAGTTATGACGAGTACCACAACGAATGAAAGTTGCACTCTTTACCGAAACATTTCTCCCGAAAGTTGACGGCGTGGTCACCATCATCACTCAGATGATCGCACGCATGCAACATCATGGTATAACGCCGATTCTATTTGCGCCACCAACGGCGCCGACGTCATACAACGGCGTATCAGTCTACCCTTGTTGGGGAACGCAGTTTTTGTTGTATCCAGAGCTACACTTCAGCTTCCCATCGCCTCGTGGTATTCGGGCAATCATCGACTTCCAGCCTGACGTCATCCACGTGATGAACCCGACATTTATTGGTGCAGTTGGTACCATCATGTCCCAGGTCGGCAATGTCCCTCTCGTCGGATCGGTGCACATGGACATAGACACCTACGTCACACAGTATGCTGGCGCATGGGGGTTGCCGATTGCATGGGGATATTTTAGACTGTGGCATAACCGCGCAGCGGTCAATCTAGCGCCATCAACGGCAACGCTCGCTCAAATCACGCAACACGGCATTCATCGTGGTCGCCACTGGCAACGCGGCATCGACCTGACACGATTCCAACGGCTACCGCGGAATCAGGCAATGCGTTGCCGTTTAACCAACAATCACCCTGATGACCTATTGTTATTGTATGTTGGTCGTCTCACCAAAGAAAAAGGCGTCGAGCAGTTGCGCGAGCTTTGCGCTCTGCCCGGGGTGCGCGTTGCACTTGTCGGCGGTGGCCCACAAGAATCTGAGACAAAACGCTACTTCGCTCATACTAATGCGCAATTCACCGGAATTTTGACTGGGGCAGACTTAATTGATGCATACAATGCCGCAGACGTGTTTGTGTTCCCATCGCAAAGCGAAACGTTCGGACTCGCACCACTCGAAGCGATGGCGTGTGGCTTGCCGGTCATTGCTCCATTTGTTGGTGGATTGCGAGATACGCTTCAGGATGGCTTTAATGCAATCGTGTATGACCCTACCAGACCTCAGAGCCTAATTGACGCTGTTATTACTCTTCGCGACAACCAGACACTACGCCAAAGCCTAGGGGAACAGGCACATACGTATGCGCAGCATAAAAGCTGGCAGGCTTCGATGGATCAATTAATCGATATTTACCGCGAACTATATGCTACACAGCCAAGGAAGTCTCTATGAAACAGATTAACAATGCGGTCTACATTATTAGTGGTGCGAGTGCCGGCATTGGTGCTGCCTTAGCGCACGAATTGGCAGGTCATGGGGCGCGACTCGTGTTAATTGCACGCCGCGCCGATGTGCTCGCGACGATACGGCAACAACTCACAAACGCACCAGTCCATCAACTGGTGATTGGGGATATTGGCGAGCGCGACACGATGGAACGTGCGGTCGAAACTGCGATGACATCGTTTGGCCAGATTGACGGCGTTATCTGCAATGCAGGGATTGGACTAAGCGCACCAGTTGCACAAATCGAGATTGCAGACTTTCAGTCAAGCATCAATACCAATGTATACGGTGTGCTCCACATGATTCAGGTGAGTCTGCCGGTTTTTATGCAACAACAGCACGGCCATTTGATTGTCGTGTCATCAGTGGTGGGCGTCCAAGGCTTGCCCTATAGTGGGGGGTACTGCGCCACGAAGGGTGCAATCGAGCGCCTGTGCGATGCATTGAGGATAGAATTATTGGATACGGGCGTTGCACTCACAGTTGTCCGTCCCGGCACAGTCACTACAGAGTTCGTACAGCGGCGCCGCGGCCTTAACCGTGAGGTGCGGGCTACAGGACACACAGGTATTCCGGCGGCAATTGCAGCGCGACGGATAGTCGATGGCATTCGGCGGCAAAATCGTTATATCTATACACGTTGGCAAGATCGGCTGTTATTGTGGGGGAGTCAACTGGTTGCACCACTCGCAGATCGAGTATTGGCAAGGAGCATTCGCTGGCGCGAATAATTCCCCCCACATGCACACGTGCAGATGGGGGGAATGAGTATTAGGAGCGCGAGGCACGAAGTAGCGCAAGCAAACGCGACACTTCGTCGTTGGATAGTCCACCTTGGTCGCAGAGCGACTCTTGGGCACAACGCTCGGCGAGTGTCACGCTAACACTGGTCACCGCTGCCCGAATCGCTGCCAACTGGGTAATCACATCGTTACAATCGCGCCCATCAGTGAGCATACGCTGCACACCGCGTACTTGGCCTTCGATGCGCACTAAACGCGTCACGAGCTCGGCACGCGCTTCTTCACTCAGCGCTAACGCATCGTCGCTCATGGCAACCTCGATCTACTGTGAGACCGCGTCAAAATCTTGCTTGAGGGCTGACTTTGGCTTGGCACCGACGACACGGTTGACCTCTTTGCCACCCTTGAAGAACAACATGGTAGGAATCGCCTGCACGCCGTACTTCGAGGCGTACTGCACTGATTCGTCGGTGTTGACCTTTACGATCTTGACCTTGCCCTCGTACTCAGTGGCCAACTCTTCGAGAATTGGCGCAATCGCACGGCATGGGCCACACCATGGGGCCCAAAAGTCAACCAATACCGGGGTGTCTGACTGCAACACGGTAGCTTCAAACTCTTTGTCGGTGATATTCAGTGGCTTGCCCATGACACAACTCCTTATGACGCATATTCTTAATACCCCCTAGGGGTATAAATTACTATACTTGACAGAGCGACACATTGTCAATATAAAGTAGTGGTATTTGTGTTAGATATCTGTTAAAAGCATTGTATTTAAGTAGGGTAGCTCAATAGCGTCCATTCGCACAGATGTGTTTGACATTACGCATCATTACGGGTATACTACACGTTGGTAAATCGTTCCACGAATGTGTTGGACATAGAAGAGTTGCAGCGCCAACGGACTAGCCGTTGGAAACAGCAGCGGCAAGGGAGAATACGTTGTACGCCATCATCCGAGATCGCGGTATGCAGTACCGCGTACAAGAAGGCCAAGTACTCGACATCGCTCTCAAGAGTGAGCTCGAGGCAGGTAACGAGCTCAGCATTGACGAAGTGTTGTTAGTTGGCGGCGAGAAGACGATTGTCGGTTCACCGACGATTGCCGGCGCATCGGTAACGCTGAAGGTCATTGGCGAAGTGCAAGACGACAAGATTGTGGTCTTCCGTTACAAGAGCAAGAAGCGCTATCGCCGACGCACCGGTCATCGTCAAGATTTGACCCGCGTCCAGGTCACCAAGATTGCAGTAGGCAAGTAATCGTATTGCAGTATCGATGCCAGCACAAAGCGGACTGGCAGATACCATGAGGAGATAACGGTCATGGCCCATAAGAAAGGTGTTGGTAGTTCACGCAACGGTCGCGATAGCAACCCAAAGATGCTGGGCGTGAAGCGTTTCGGTGGTCAGTCAGTGCGTGCTGGTGAGGTGTTAATCCGTCAGAACGGCACGAAGTTCAAGCCAGGCAAAAACGTCGGTTTGGGCAGCGACTACACGATTTATTCAATGATCCCCGGCCGTGTCGTGTTCGAGCACTACAGCCGCACTCAGAAGCAAGTTAGCGTCTACGCTGACGAAGCTGCACAATAAGGAGTAACCGGTGAAAAAGGGTATTCATCCAAAATCATACAACACGGTCTACGTATGTGCCGGTTGTGGCTCACAGTGGCCGACTATTGCCACCAAAGAGGGCTTGCGCCTTGACGTATGTGCCAAGTGCCACCCGTTCTACACTGGTGAGCAACGCATTCTTGACACCGCTGGTCAGGTCGATCGCTTCATGAAGCGCCTCGAGAAGAGCCAGGCTCAGCAGGGCAAGGGCAAGTAGTTCAGACGCGAATAACCCCCACAGCACAAGGTGCTGTGGGGGTTTACTGTGTGGCTTATTGACGAATTACAATAACCCTGATAACTTGATGGCCAGCATAATTATCACAAACAAGGCACCCCAGAAGCCAATCCGACGTAAGTCAGCGGCAACCATTGCGGTCTCGGCGGAATAATCAAGTGATGCTGCCACATCGCGGGCAACGACACGACGCGTCGTGCGCACCAAGCGTGACTTCGGCTCGATAGCAGTTGCTCCAGCTGATTGCACACTCGCAATCGCACTGTCAATAATATCGCCAGCGTTCTCTGGCACATTCGATTCGGTATCAGACGCAACTGGGCGTTGCAAACCGAGGCGCTTGCGTTCGGCACGTGACATTTTAGCCATGAATACCACTCCACATACATGCAATTTTGGTAAACCTGGTTTATTATAGCATAAGCACATATGAATCGCAGTTTCGGCGCAACGCGCATGCGATCTGGAGTCAAGGAGTGGGCATGTCCGACCAGCAGCAATGGCCGTTTAGCATTAGTGTCGTAATTCCAGCACGCAACGAAACACATACAATCGGCAAAGTCGTCAGCGATGTACGAGCTGTCGTGCCCACGGCCGAAATCATTGTCGTCGATGATGCCTCAACAGACGACACAGCCGACAAAGCGACCCAGGCCGGCGCTAAAGTCATCCTGCGCCCACACAATATCGGCAACGGCGCTGGCATCAAAACTGGTGTCCGCGCCGCTACTGGCGACGTCGTGGTTGTACTCGACGCCGATGGCCAACACGACGCCAGCGAAATGCCCAAACTGCTCCAGTACATCGGCCCTTACGATATGGTCATCGGCGAGCGCAATCGCGCCGGCCAACAAAACGCCGTCCGCTGGCTGGGGAATACCTTGCTCAACAAATTGGGGAGCTACCTGATCGAGATGGACATGCGCGACCTGACATCGGGATTCCGCGCGATGCGCCGTAGCGTGATGATGGAGTTCTTACATCTATTACCCAACAAAATGTCGTGGCCAACCACAAGTGCTTTAGCCTTCGGCAAAGCTGGCTACCACATTCGCTTCGAACCGATAACCGTTGCCCCACGCCGCACCGGGCACAGCGCCCAAAAGTTATTACGCAACGGCTTTCGCTTTACGGGGATTATTTTGCGCATTACTACGCTGTTTGCCCCGATGCGTGTCTTTTTCCCAGTGGCTGTCACAATGCTCCTCAGTAGCATCAGTTCGTTTGTGGTGAGTTATCTTATTACCGATCCGGGGCGTCTGCGCATTCCCAACTCAGCAGTTATGTTCTTCGTAGGGGCGATTATCGTCTTTATGTTCGGCCTGTTAGCAGAGCAAATCGCCGGATTACGCTTTCAACGACGTGAAAGCGTGGAGAAGCCGGAATGAAGAAGTCGGTCATCCGTTGGTCACTGCGCTTAATCGGCCCTATCTTGTTCGGATTGTTTCTTTGGCGCACCGACATTAATGCAATCTGGGCGTCACTCCAAAACGTGGTATGGCTCCCCGTAGTCATCTCGCTGGCACTGATGCCGTTTTTTATCATTATAAAAGCCTGGCGCTGGCGCATCATCATGCACGAACTCGGGTTAAATCCACCAGCGGTGAGTTATTTGAGCAAAATCTACACTGTCGGATTATTTTTGGGCGGAACAACTCCCGGCCAGAGCGGCGATTTCGCCAAAGCACTCTACCTACGCGATACCACGCGCCCCATGTCGAGTTTGTTGTTCAGCATCTTCATTGAACGTCTTTGTGATGTAGCCGCCATGGCAGTGATGGCACTCATCGGCTTGGCCGCCCTCGCCCACACGCTTGATGCAGCGATGCAAGCCACCGTACAAAACAGCACACTCATCATGGCAGCGATTATCTTCTTGATGTTGCCAGCACTGCTCATCAAACGCAGTCGCGACTGGGGCTTACACATCCTGCGTATATTCGTCCCCAAACGATTTAAGCCGACTTTTGACGATATCACCGGCAAATTTGCCGCACTCGACATCAAAATCACCCCAGCCTTGATGCTCCTTGTGGCAACAGCAGGATCTGCACTATCAACGGCAATCCGCATTGCATTGTTGTTTTATGCGATGGAACTCAGTCGCATCCCCCTTTCGGCAATCTTGGGGGTGACTGGGCAAATCTCGCTACTTCAAGCATTACCGATTAGCATTTCGGGCATTGGCATTCGCGATGCAGTATTAATTGCCTTACTGCAATCATACGATTACACCAGTGCAATTGCCATCGCCTTATCGGGGTTGTTTTTGCTGATTAACATTGAACATATCATCATAGGGTTTGTCTACTCCTTGCGCTACCCAATCCCCAGCCGCGAGGAATCAAATGGGTAGTTGGCACCGCAGTTTCTTAATCGTTATCCTCCTGTGTCTACTTGTCGCATGTGGCACACCGGGACCGACACTGACGGCCGAGGCCAACGATTATCGCGTAGAGATGACGTTTGTGCAACCCCCGTTGCTCAATCAATCAGTTCAAACCACGTTGCGCTTTTATTATCAAGATGCACCAATTCGCGTACAGAATGTCGTGTGCGACTTGCAGATGCCGGGGATGGTGATGGGCAGTATGCGGCCGATTGCCGACCCACAGACCGATGGGAGCCACGTGGTGAATTTGCTCTTTACCATGGATGGCGAATGGAGCATCATTGTGACAGCCGATAGCGCTGATGGACCAATTCGCTTGTATGTTGAGGGGATTACGATTACCCCTGACCCAGAAGCAACACAACCTTCCGTTCAAGAATAACCAGCACAAAAGGCGCGTCATACTTACGACGCGCCCCTACTTTTTTCAAAATAAAGACTAATCACCAAACACGACGCCCATGCCCTTACAGGTACGGACAAGATCGCTGTGCGGCCGAATCGTTTTGAGGTGGCTGACCGCCTCAATCATCGGCACGGTGGTGATGTCTTGGGCGCTCAACGAAACCATCTCACCAGTAATCCCCTCGTGAATGGCGCGCACGGCCGCCGCACCAAAGCGAGTCGAGAGAATGCGGTCGTATGGGGTCGGCGATCCACCACGCTGAATGTGGCCCAACACCACACAGCGGGCGTCTTTGCCGGTCAGGGCCTGCACTTGGTCGGCGACCATCTGGCCAACGCCACCGAGGCGGCCATCACTCCCATACAATGGCTTGCCACCTTTGGGAAACGCACCTTCGGCAGCTACGATAATACTTGAGGTCTGCCCTTGTTGGTCAAGTTTGGTGATATGTTCAGCAATTTTGTTGATGTCAAAAGGTATCTCAGGAATCAAAATCGCATCGGCTCCACCGGCAATGCCGCTATGCAAGGCAATCCAACCCACATGCCGTCCCATCACCTCGAGCACCATGACACGATTGTGGCTCGCAGCTGTCGTATGCAAACGATCGATGGCCTCAGTGGCGACTTGAAGTGCTGTATCGAAGCCGAAGGTGCGGTCAGTACCGGCCAAATCGTTATCAATGGTCTTGGGCACACCAATCACAGGAGCGCCGAGTCGGGAGAGTTCAAGCGCAATGGTTTGTGTACCTTCACCACCAATGGTAATCAGACCAGCCAAACCCATACTCAGAATATTGTCACGCGCAGCGATATAGGGACAATTCGGGTCGTTCTCTTTACGTGGCCCATTGAAGTGGCCTTTGTTGGTAGTACGCAAAATAGTCCCACCGAGCGGCAACAAACCGCGCACATCAGCCGATGTCAACACACGAAAACGTGGGGTACCAATGAGGCCCTCAAAACCGTCTTCAATGCCTAACATTTCATAGCCCAACGACTCGCCGGTCACCACGGCTGCGCGTACGACGGCATTTAATCCAGGGGCATCGCCACCGCTCGTGAGCATCGCAATCCGTGGCTTGACTTTTTTTGTCGAAGACATTGTCTCAAACCTTTCACACGGCGACACTGCCTACAGGGCATTTCATAGCCTAAAAATCGGTCATCGTGTCGGCGATTATACCGAGAGAATCACTTTTGTGCAAACGCAGCAGGCGCAACCGTACGCAACCACAGTGCAACCTCTGCTAAATTGGCACAGGTGTGCCAGCGTTGATCATGCGCAGTCACATCAACATGTTCGTGCTGCCACGTGAGATGGTACGGCACATGAATCGCATAACCGCCGATATCGACGACTGGCATGATATCCGAGCGAAGTGAGTTGCCTATCATGACAAACTCACGCGGATTGATATCGTAGCGCCGAAAAATACGCTCGTAGGCGGACGGCGTTTTGTCGCTGACCACCTCAATGTGCCGAAAGTAATCCGCAAGACCCGAACGTGCGATTTTGGACTCTTGATCGAACAAATCACCTTTGGTGATAATCATCAAGCGAAAGTGCGGAGACAATGCAGGAATCACGTGGCTGACATGTGGTAATAACTCGAGGGGCGCATGCACCATAGCCCGGCCGATCTCCATGATTTGGCCAATTTCACGACTGGTAATTGCCCCGTCCGTAACTTGGATTGCCGTCTCGATCATCGAAAGCAAAAAGCCCTTGATTCCGTAGCCAAAATAGGCCAAATTACGCTGCTCAGTCTCATACAGCTCTTGGGCATCCCATTCGGCCCGATATGGTGCCAAAATCGCCTGGTACTGCGCCTGTGCCGATACAAAGTAGTCTTCGTTGGCCCATAGCGTGTCGTCTGCATCAAATGCGACCGTGGTGATGGTGTGTGTATTCATGTAGACATTTTACCACTTTGGGCGTACTACCGTCGCCGATAGTACCTTATCAGTCTTCACTTTTTTATACATCACATTGTGACAACAAAACCAACGCAATTTCAGACACTTTCACGTTAAATTGATAAAAATTCATCTGAAGGGCACATTTGTGAACTAACAATTTGGTATTGTGAAAAGTGACTTTATACGTAAAAGGTCTTATAGAAACGAGGTTCTTGATGTCGCAACAACATTGGTTGCACAAGCTCCTGATGCTTGTCATCGTATTTGGTACATTAGGCAGTTATGCTGAACCGGTGGCAGCATCCACAGGCAGAGCAGCGCAAGCCACGGACACGAGCAGTACAAGTACGGCATTCATCGATGTTGTTGTCGGTGACAATCACACGTGTGCGCTCCGGGCCAACGGCACTGTCATGTGTTGGGGACTCAACACCGAAGGTCAACTCGGCATCAACGACCCGCTTATGCGCTACAGTCTGTACCCTGTCGAGGTCCCCGGGCTGAACGACGCCACAGCAATCGCTGCAGGTAGCAACATCACCTGTGTCATCAAGCGCGATAAAACGATGGCCTGTTGGGGATACGGCTACCACGGTGATAATGTCAATCTCTACGTACGGTGGGCCCCAGCCAATGCCTCAAACATGCGCGACGTAGTAGAGATTGCGGTATCTAATCAGGGCACCTGTGCCAAAGACATTCGTGGAACACTGATGTGTTGGGGCACAAACTCTGAAAATTGGCGAACTGAATATTGGATGCCGATTCCAGCTTCTGGTGCTAGTAGCACATTCTACCCTCGCATCTACATGAACAGCGATGTAAAGACATTTGCCATACGTAACTTGGATATATCGCGCCGCATGTGTGTATTGCGCTATGACGGACGCTTAACCTGTATGGGTGCCAATCATGACGGGGCGCTTGGACTTGGTTTTACGTCAAATTACTCACATCAAGGCTACTCGGTCGTAGGATTAGGCAACTTCGTTGAAAAATTCGCCTTGCATCAACAAGGTGGGTGTGCGATTTTGACGGATGGCACGGTCAGCTGTTGGGGGATGGGCAATAGCACGGCTTATAACCACCCTGTGCCCGAACCAATGATTGAGATTTATGGCTCAACGGCCAACCGCTTTTACTTTAAAGGTGAGTCGGGCACAATTTATGCGACCGGTGACAACACGAACGGCGTTTTGGGACTTGGCACGGTGGTGCACCCATGGAACTTTGTGACCGCCATCCCCGAGATCTACAACGCCGTCAAAGTGGCTGGGCCGAACTCAAGTCCTAGCCAGCACGGCTGTGCGGTGCTCCAGAGCGGACGCATTCGCTGTTGGGGGCATAATCCGCATGGGCAGTTGGGCAACGGCACGCAATCGGGTTCGTACACTCCCAAGAACATTGCGCTCCCAGGTGCTCCTATTGTGGAGAACATCACCACAGACGAAGACACGATGAGTGGTTTATTGCGCATCCGTCGTCACCCCGAGGATGGCGACGAGACGTCGTTTATTCGTATTCGTGCGATATCAGGTGGCAAGTTATACAAAGCCGACGGCGTGACACGCGTACCTGAGGGGAGTTATTTGCCTGTCAGCGAAACAACGAATGGGTTGCGCTTTATGCCCAATGCCAACACATTCGGCGTCAATATTGGCCAAATCAGCGTCCAAGCCTCGACGCAACCCAATATCACGGGCGTAAGTAACACTGTGGTCACTGGGAGCGTAAATGTCACGCCAATGGCCGATCCGCCGGTAATCAGCAATGCGCAAACGTATGAAGACACGCAATCATATGACGGACTGACGATTCAGCGCAATCCACTTGACGGTGCCGAAGTCACCCATGTGGTGATTAACGGCTACACGGGTGGACAGCTCTATATGCCCGACGGAACAACGCCAGCTCGGGCTGGCCAGATCATCGACTTGGCAACTGCCAATCAGGGGTTGCGATTCACGCCCAACCCGAATAGCAATACGGCAGGGACTGTGAGTGTGAGTGCGGCGACATCTGCAACCGGTTCAGGCCGGAGCGAATCAGCCACAGCACAGGTCACGATTCTGCCGGTAGTCGATGGTGCGCCATCAATGACTGGGGTCACCACCAATGAAGATGAGATGAGTCGTGCTGGGATCGTCATCCAGCGCAATGCGCTAGATGGCAGTGAAGTCGGCTATTTCCGCATTGTGAGTAGTGCACCAGGGCGGTTCTACTTGAATGACGGCATGACGATGGTGCCCAATGGCAGTTTTGTCAGTGCCGCAGCCGCAGCAAGCGGTTTGCGGTTCAGACCAAACCCGAACGTCCATGGACGCTACCAGGTGCAGGCCCAAGCGGCTGTCACCCCCGGCGTAGAGGGACTTGGGGGTGATGTTACCAGTGCAGACATTGTCGTAAATCCGCTTGCCGACGTACCGCGTATTACGGGGGCCACCGTTGACGAGGGCGGTCAAAGCACATCAGGACTTGTGGTCCTTCCAAGTCTGAATGATGGCAGCGAGGTGACACATTTCCGTATTGCAAACATCGTCGGCGGTGTGTTGTTCTTGAGTGATGGTGTGACCAGCCTTTCGATTGGTCAGTTTATCACGACCGCACAAGGTGCGGCAGGCTTGCAGTTTAGAGCACCAACTGCATCGCTCTCAAATGGGATCGTTGAAGTACAGGCAGCGCTGGGCGCATCAACTGCACTCACCACTGCCACCCGTGCTACTGCCAACATCACCATCAATGATAAGACTCCACCAGACATTGCAGTACCGTTTGACATGGTAGTAGAAACTTACGAACCAAGTGGTACGCGTGTAGACTTTAGTGTGACAGCAACCGATTTGCGCGATGGTTCTGTGGCAGTGACCTGCGACAAATCAAGTGGGATTTACCTACCTGCAGGAACTCATGTCATAACGTGTTCAGCGAGCGACCGTGCAGGCAATAACGCTACTGCATCATTCATGGTGAATGTGCTACAAACAGTCCCAGCCGTGACATTGAACCCACTTGACACGACCTCGGCAAGCACCATCACCTTAAACTGGCAACTGGCGGTAAGTACATCGCAATCATACAAATACGAAATTCAACGCCGCGCATTGAACGTGACTGATTGGGTAACCATTGCGCGTGATGTAACGACACTGAGCCATACCAGCGAAGCACTCGGCGAGCATACCTATGCCTATCGCGTGCGTGCATATATTGATGGTGGCCCTGAGGGGCCGTGGTCGAATATTGCCAACACGACGATTGATCAGACCGCACCAACAATCTCATTGCAAATCAATCGTGGTGTAGACACCTTAGACAGTGCCGAAGCGACAACGAGCCCTGGTGTGCGGTTATTTATCACAAACGAAAATGCTGATCCAGCGGTCAGTTGGCGCTGGTACGAAGACGGCATCATGCGCAGTGATTGGCGTCCTATTGCGGCAACACATGATGTTGTCTTGCAAGCAGGTGACGGCATTCGCACGATTATCGTGGAGGTGCGTGACAAAGTCGGTAACGTGAGTATCGCCCAAGAGACGATTACGCTCGATCGTACATTAACGAATGGGTACGGCGCCAAGATAAACAACGACGAGGCATCAACGCCGTTCTATACAGTCAATGTGCAAATCAGCGCGCCACACACCGTATCGCCACCGATTGCGGAAATGCAATTCAGCACAACGAGTTCCTTCAATGGGAAACCGTGGGTGCCATTCACGAACGCAACCACATACACATTTGAGGAAAACGGCAGTGGCACCTACACCATCTATGTCAGATTCCGCAATGTGAATGGCAACATCACCCAATCGGTACTCGATAGCATTTATGTGGATACTACACCGCCATCAGTTGACGTATCAATCAGATCGCGTAGCCGAACGAGTGTGGTACTCAACTTAAATGGGGTTGACCACGGCGCAGCTGGCAAGAGTGGAATTGTGTCGATGCAAGTCGGTTTGGTCAGCAAGTTTAGCACCACACCATGGCAAGCATATCGCAAAACACTCACGCTACCAATTGGTACTACAACCAAGAATGCAACGGGCATATATGTACGCTACAGAGATCGGGCCGGTAATATAAGCACGACACGGTGTATATCAATTGACGGTAAATCGTGCAGAGTTGATGCGAGCGTGAATGCAAATACGCCACCGACGATTGTCACCAGTGGCAGTTATCGGGTCGCTCAATCTGGTCTGGTTGCACTCGATACACGAGTCATCAAAGCAGCAGACAAAGAGACGGCAGCACAAAACCTGACATACACATTAGTCGAACAACCACTAAATGGTCACATTCTGCTCGGAGGGCGTGTACTGTCTGCAGGCAGTAGCTTTACACTAAATGACATCGCGCGCAAACGTGTGGCCTATCGACATGCTGGTGATGCGGTCAATGTTGATCGGTTTATCATATCCGTCACTGATTCAGCCGGTGCAAATGCTCGGGCAAGTGTATCAATCGAAATCAATCCTGTATCAGTACTTAGCAGTATGCAGACTCATATCCTACCGTAATTCACCCCTCCACAATCGTTCGAGCGGCGCTAGTAATCGTTGAATTACTAGCGCCGTTTTAGTGTAATATAACTGTTACTTGAAATAGTATTATCATGTGTAGTAATATTGTATCAGGTTCATATAAGCAAGGATTCAGTTGTATGACAAGTGTGATAGGCACATTATCCGTACACATCTTTGCAATTGGATTAACGATTGCCGCACTACGCCACATACGAGCGTTAGCTGGACGACGGAGTGCACGGCGTGAGTTGATGACAAACGCAGGGGTCGTCATTATCGTAATGGGCTTGATCTTCAAGGCGGTTACGCAGATGCCAATTCTTGTGGCCGGAATCAGTCCTAGCGAATGGATGTTTTTGGGCAATCCACTGATTGCCACTGGGTACATCTTCATATTGACGGGATTTTATGGGTGGGACCGTGTGTCATTGCACGTTCCGGGCTGGTGGAGTGTTATTGCGTTGCTTGTACTTGTACATGGCAGTACCATTTGGGGGTACTACGAGTATCGTACTTATTGGGCGTACATTCCTATTGCTGCGATCTCATTGATGTTACTTGTGATTGATCTACTGTTACTAAGCTACATTATGCGACAGCGCTACTTTATTGCGTTGCCGTTTTTATTGTTGCACATCGTCTCGACCATGATAACTGGTTTGATTGAGATAAGTGGTAGTCAAAACTTGAACATGCTCGAGGGGATGCTATTGACAAGTGCAACGACCGCATTGCTGTTTTATATCAATATGCGACTCGTGATTCGCCTTACCACACGTGGCCGCATGTTAATCGTCTAATGGGATTTCAAAATCGATTTGACAAGCGCATGCCAGTCGGTTATACTCCTAACTCGTAAGTGATGCGTGATGCACCAGGCATAACGAGCCGGAGTGGCGGAATGGCAGACGCGATGGTCTCAAAAACCATTGAGGGCAACTTCATGTGGGTTCGACTCCCACCTCCGGCACCAATTAGTTAGCGGGGCGTGGCTCAGCCTGGTAGAGCGCAGCGTTCGGGACGCTGAGGTCGGAGGTTCGAATCCTCTCGCCCCGACCAACACGACATGACACCGGCTCCTGATGGAGTCGGTTTTTTGTTTATGGAAGCAACATATGCAATCCCCAACACAATCAAAGGGAATTTCACCGATTTGGCTAATCGCAGCACTCCTCGGACACACTGCATGGGGCTTATATCCCGTGCTGGCACGCTATTTACAAATCGAAGCTGGATTACCTGGCTTGACACTGCTGACTGTTGCCAACGGTTTTGCCATGGTAGTGATGATTGTGGTAGTCGCAATTCGAGGTGAGTTCCGCCAGCTCCTCATCCGGGCAGGCTGGATGGTAGCGCTTTTTGCAGCATTACGAGCCATTACAAACGTCTTAGCAGCGCGCTATGCGCCGGCAGCACAAGTTACGCTGATTGGATTGCTCACCCCACCATTGGTGGCGATTATGGGAAAGTTTTGGTTTGATGATCCTCCACCCCCACGAACGGCGCTAGTCCTTGGTATCTCGTTGCTTGGCGCAGTGATTATGTTAAGTGCGGAGATGCAGGAGCCTAGTTTTTGGCAGGGCAATAGCGACAGCAGTTGGGTGGGGATTGCATTGGCAGTGACAAGCAGTGTGATGCTGGCGTTATACATGTTATCAGTACGGCGGACGAGCAAATACAACATATCGAGCGAAGCGACCTTCTTGTTGCAGTTAATCGCCGTTGTGGCAGCCTCTGTTCCACTCAGCTTCGGCATCAACGAGGATTGGAGCACCTGGCAGGCGCTCTCGGCTACCCACTGGGTAGCGTTTGTGATATTTGCACTTGGGATTGTGATCGGGGCGAATTTGCTCCAAGTCTATACATTGCGCAAACTCGGCGCGCCACTAGTAACATCCGTACAAGCCTGGCGCTTGCCTGTGGCGGCACTTGCAAGCGGCATCGTAATGGGAGAATGGCTCTCGATGCCAGCCGAATATATCGGAGCACTGATTACAGCCGGAAGTGTGACGTGGTATTTGGTCTCACAACGACAACGGAACAACGCCAAAAGTCGAGTATGATAGAGCCGTTAAGAGGTTACAGCTTGACCCACGTATGTGAGGGTGCTATGATTGGTCGAGTGACTCCGTAGCTCAATTGGATAGAGCGCAACCCTCCGGAGGTTGAGGTTGCTGGTTCGAACCCAGTCGGAGTCGCCATGTGTTAGCCAACGCACCCCTGCGGTGTGTTGGCTTTTTTGATGGAGTTGTATATGACACCAATGATTCAGGCGCAATCGCTGGCCAAACGCTTCGGCGAGGTGATTGCAGTGCGCAATATAAGTCTGGCTGTCCACTCGGGTACAGTGTATGCGTTACTTGGCCCCAACGGCGCCGGTAAAAGTACCACCATTAATATGCTCACCACGCTGCTAAAGCCTGACCATGGCACGATTACCATTAACGGTCATGACGCCGTACATGCAGCCGACCAGGTGCGGAGTGTGATTGGCGTGACCTTTCAAGATTTGGTGCTCGACCGCGACTTGACTGGACGCGAGGCACTCGACTTTGCAGGGCGACTCTACAATCTCGATCGCACCAAACGGACACAACGTATTCGCGACCTCGTTGAGATGGTAGGGCTCACCGATGCCATTGACCGAATGACCGGCACATACTCAGGGGGCATGCGCCGTCGACTCGAGTTGGCGCGCTGTCTTATGATGGAACCCAAAGTGCTGTTTTTGGATGAGCCGACTCAAGGTCTCGACCCACAACATCGCGCATTGATCTGGGATTACATTCGCATGCTCAAACGTCAACAAGGAATGACTGTTCTCTTGACTACCCATGGTATGGATGAGGCCGAGGCGCTCGCCGATGTGGTGGGCATTATCGACCACGGTCAGATGATTCACGAGGGCACTCCAAGTGCGTTGATTGGTCAACTGGGTAGCGATTTGATTCGCTTGTCAGGCAAATTTAATCAACTCGAACAACCGGGATGGGCCAACGATGGTTGGGTAACGAGCTGGCAAGCCAGTACGAGCGAGATTCGGATTGGTGTTGATAACGGCGCTCGACGCATCGCTCAAGTCATCGAACATATTCAACATACCGACGATCATATCGAAGAAGTCAGCATCACGCGGCCGAGCCTTGGTGACGTCTTTTTGCGGGCAACAGGGCGCGCTTTGCGCGATGAGCGATAGGAGATAACCATGTACACAGCAACACATACCATTTGGTTACGCCACATGCGTAAATTCTTTCGCAATCGCGAGGAGCTCGGTGGACTACTTATTCAACCGATTTTGTGGGTAGCGTTGTTTGGCATTGGCATGGGGCGCATGATTCCAGGCAACGGCGATTATGTCAGCTTTATGCTCCCAGGCATCTTGGCGTTGACGGCGCTTGGCAGCGCAACAGGCGGCGGCATGATGTTCCTCGATGAGCGTTTGCGTGGCATTTTGCGCGAGTATCAAGTGGCGCCGATTCCACGTTTGAGCATTTTGCTGGGGCATATTTTGGCAACGGTGAGCAAGTCGTTCTTTCAAATCTTTATCGTCCTCATTGTGGCAGTTATCGCCGGCGCACGATTTGCCGGGGACATTGCCAGCATTGTGCTGAGTCTGGTGGCTCTGATTCTCTTTGCCTTGGGGTTTGCCAGTATTGCCTTGGCTGTCGCGATGAAATCAAAGAGCATCATGGGCTATCACGGGATGATCTTTTTGTTTAATCTGCCAATGCTGTTCGCCTCGAATGCACTCTACCCACTCGATAACGTACCGACCTGGATGCGTTGGTTGGCGATGTTCAATCCAGCCACATGGTATATCGAGATGGCCCGCCCGGCGTTTGTTAGCCATACCCCGATGATGTCGACAATTATCGCACTGGTGTTGTTGGGGGCATTTGCGGTGTGGAGCATTCAGCTGGCACTGAAGCGATTTAGGGCTATGACAAATTAGGTTGGCGGCGCGCGGGTAGTTCGTACTATTCTCATCGCTTAACACTGTCGTATCAGAGCACATCGCTTCTTTTCGTTCGCGCAGCGGCGCAGGAGCACGGGGGTTACGTCTCTATTCTTGCGCAGTGCCACCGCATCAGGCCATCACCGCACATCGCTCCTTTTCGTTCGCGCAGCTGCGCAGGGGCACGGGGGTTCCGTCTCTATTCTTGCGCTGTGCCACCTCATCTGACCATCACCGCACATCGCTCCTTTTCGTTCGCGTAGCGGCGCAGGGGCACGGAGGGTTTTATAATTGTTTTCATTTGGCTCGAGGATGCAC
>JBKCLM010000063.1:0-29172 GCA_046300655.1 Chloroflexota bacterium
TAAATATGGAACGGCAAATCAACACAGATGTACTCGCCGACAGATGCTGCTTTTTGACGATTGAGAACTATCACGGTGTAAATCAATGTGGCTAAGAGCGTCAACATCATCACTATCGTGACTTCGACCATGTAATAGTGCCAAAAGACTAACCACAGGGCATTCGCAATGCTGCCGATGACGTACCACCAACCAATTGCCCGTAAGCGCGAATTCTCACGATTTTGGGGGAGCGCCTGCCAGAATGAAAAGATGAGGAAACCGATGTATATAATGCCCCAGACGGCGAATACATAGCCAGCCGGCACAAATCGCACCAGATAACTGTCAGAAAGTTGTTGCGTGGTCACATTGTTTAGTGGTAGCGATGTAGCTGCGCCATTCACTGCCAAGGTGATGATAGTGATAAGAATGATTGATACCTGACGAAGAATGTCACGATTCATACCGTACTCCTTTGATTACATACTTTTGTGTACGCACGAGTTTCATACAAAGATTTATTACCCAGTCAACTGTGCAGAAGACAAAGTGGCGCTATGGGTACACAAACGATAGGGCAACGTTCACGACGGTGTCAGTCTCACTCACATAGATCCACGGATGGGGTACCTCAACGATCTACCAGATTTCGCGCATGGTCGTTAGTAACTCGATACCACTAGCCAAACTCGTCTCAGCCCCTGGCCCGCTGTTATACACGGAGACCAGCGCTTGTGCGACCAACTTGTCACCGGCTACGCTATGCACACAACGAATTGCCGCTTGCACAGTAGCCATATCTGGACCATTCGGCTCAACCGTA
This sequence comes from Chloroflexota bacterium, assembly GCA_046300655.1. Lineage (GTDB taxonomy): Bacteria > Chloroflexota > Chloroflexia > Chloroflexales > Roseiflexaceae > UBA965. The sequence goes on from JBKCLM010000063.1 coordinate 806, forward strand.
CCGTGATTCGGCACGTATCGACCATCAAGCACGTCCTCGTCGATGTGCAGATATATGTAATCACACTGTGACACCAACGATGCAATCGCGGTGCACATCGCATCTGCGTTACAGGGAACAACTACAACGTCGGTACTCTCGATGAGCGCCGCCTCTGCAGGGTCAAGATTGCGCACATCAACCATCACTATACGATTAGTTGGTAGTGGCACAGAAATCCCGGCAGCCTCACGCCAACGCGCCAATGTCAAGCCGGCACAGACAGCTACTGGCATGCCTCCGAGCATACCCGAGAGGGTGGTTTTGGTGGTGTTGAAGTCACCGTGTGCGTCAAACCAAATCAGGCCAATCCGTGCAGTCTCACCGTGCGCTTTTTGTAAACCAGAGAAGACACCAGTAGTATGCGAACAATCGCCACCAATCAACAACACACGTTGACCTGATCGCCGGATTGACGCCACAGCATCTGCAATACGCGCGTTGTACTTGCCGATATTTAGCGGCACATCATCATCAAGATTGAGTCCCTCAGTCGTCGGATTGAGGACGGCTGGCCGCACGCCCTGGGTGTTAAGTACGCCAGAATTCAACATTCCATCGACACCACGTTCATCACCAACACAGGTCGTCGCATTGCGACAACGAACGGTGACAACTCCAAACATATTCTGCCTCTATTCGCTTTATAATGGAACAAGTCAATTATCCCATAGAAGTAGTATATGCACACACATGGATTCGCGGGCACCTTACAACGCGTCCCAGCCACAATGCTTGTGATGATTGCCGTCATATCAGTACAATTTGGTGCAGCCATGGCACGCGACTTGTTCCCCGTCATTGGCCCGGGCGGCACCGTATGGTTGCGACTTGGCGTGGCGATTCTCTTTCTCACCCTCATTTTCCGTCCAACCATCTGGCGTACGTTTCGCAGTCATCCCAAGATTATGATTGCGTTCGGCATGAGTATTGCGCTATCGACGCTGTTTTTTTACATTGCCGTTGAACGCATCCCACTCGGCATCGCCATCAGCATCGAATTCTTAGGGCCACTCGTCGTTGCAGTAGTCAATGCCCGACACTGGCGCGATCGCATGTGGATTGTACTCGCTGCAGCGAGTCTCGCGATGCTCATTCCCGATATTGGCACCAGCATTGACCCTTGGGGCATGGCTGCTGCGTTGGTTGCCGGCGTGTTTTGGGGACTGTACATAGTGGTGTCGCCTAGAGTCGGTGCAGTGGCGAATGAGTTTGACGGACTCGTTGTGGCACTGATTGTAGCCTGGTTTATCATGCTCATACCTGGCATCAGTCAAGGTGGTATGGCTCTCTTACAACCAGAGATTTTGTGGCAAAGTCTGCTGATGGGACTTGCGGCGGCAGTTGTGCCATTCACCTGTGAGTTCAGTGCACTCCAACGCATTCCTGCGCGCGTCTATGGGGTACTTGTATGCACTGAGCCAATCGCTGGCACAATTATTGGGTTTGTGGTACTCAATGAAATACTCTCACTCCAAGCGCTTTTGGCTGTAATCGGTGTAACTATTGCATCAGTTGGCGCCACGTTAAGTAACAAGGAATCTGTATGACTATACTTCGAAAACCGCCGACGCTGGCAGATCATGCTGAACACCAAAAGGCCGGTCAAACACGTACACAGTTGATCGCCGAGACACATGCCTACATTGCTGCAGATGATAATCAAGCGATCATCGAAAGCAATCCTGATGCAGCATTATTAGCCTCATTAAGCGATGCGCGCTGGTTGGCAGGCACGCCGCGTTCAGCTCTTGACGGCGTACCAATTGCCATCAAGGACAACATTGACACCGGCGATCGGATGCACACGACCGCCGGCTCCGCCGCATTATTAAGCAGTCGACCAGCTGGTGATGCGTTTTTGATGAAAAAGCTCCGGGCCGCTGGTATGATCCCCATCGCCAAAGCCAACATGAGCGAATGGGCCAACTTTCGTGCCAATCGCTCGAGCAGCGGCTACAGCACGCGCGGCGGCCAATGCACCAACCCACACGATGTAACTCGATGCCCGAGCGGATCGAGTTCGGGCTCAGCTGCTGCAGTCGCAGCCGGTCTAGTAGCAGTGGCACTCGGCAGCGAGACTGACGGGTCAATCATCTCACCATCCGCACGATGCGGTGTGGTCGGCATCAAGCCGAGCGTGGGATTGGTCAGTCGCACAGGCGTGATTCCCATTTCGCCGAGTCAAGACACCGTCGGCACGCACGCCAATACCGTTGCAGATGCCGCTGCTGTACTTGCAATCATTGCAGGGGTCGACCCACACGACAGTACAACGGCACACATTCCGACCACACTCCTTGATGCACTGGCCAATCCAATTACGCCGTCATCGTGGAAATCGCTACGGGTTGGCGTGGCTCGCAAGCACTACTCGGGGTTCCACCCACTTGTCGACCAACGCTTTAATGCCCTCGTCGAAAACTTGAAACATCACGGGTTGACAATTATCGACGACGTCGTGATTGAACATACCGATGAAGTGCGCCAGAATGACGCCGAGTTTACCGTGCTCCTCTATGAGTTCAAACAGGCAATCAATGCCTACCTCAAGACGCGTGTGCCATTTGAGGGCATGCACGACATAGTCCCACGCACCCTGGCCGACGTAATCGCATACAACCGAGCACACCCGAACCCAGGCTTTTACTTTGATCAGGAATTGTTTGAACTGGCCGAGGCTATGACCGCTGCAGATAAACGTCGCTACCACAAGGCACGACGCTGGTGTCAAGAACACGCCGGCACCAGAGGTATTGATGCAGCACTCCAACGCCACCATCTAGATGCAATCATCGTGCCATCAGGTTCACCTGCCTGGCCCATCGACCAAATCAACGGTGATCACTATCGTGGTGCCGGCGATAGCACAACGATGGCGGCGTGCGCCGGCTACCCGCTGATTACCGTGCCGAACGGCAAAATCCAACACCTGCCGATTGGTGTCACCATTATGGGCACAAAGTGGAGCGATGCCACGCTCATCAATGTGGCTGCAGCGATTGAATCTGTAGTAAAAGGATAAAATGTTATGTCAATACACCACATTCTCGCCCAGTTGTCTGCAGAGCGTTTGACTGAGTTAGCACACACACTTGTGTCGATACCTTCCGTCACCAACAACGAAGGTGCTATGAGTGACTTCACAGCGAACTTTTTGGCTGAACGTGGCTATCGTGTGACCCGGCTCGCCGTCCCAGAGTCAGGCGACACCATCGTAGCCGAGATCGGTCAGGGTGAGCGCTCGTTCATGCTCAACTATCATCTCGATACATTTGACGTTTTCGCGGGCTGGCAGACCGATCCATTTACACCGACCATTGTAGGTAACCGCATGTATGGGCTCGGTTCGCACGATATGAAGGGTGGTGCGGCCTGTGTCCTCGCCATCGCCGAACAAATGGCGCAGTTTGCCGACCAACTCAATGGCCGATTACTGATTACTGCAACCAGTGATGAGGAGAACTGGTCACGTGGCGCGCATGCCATCATCAGCGGCGGATACCTGAAGGGCTGTATCGGCAATCTCGTCCCCGAACCAGCAAATGCGGGTACGCTCACGGTAGGGCAACGAGGTCGTCATGTGTTCCATGTTCGTTTTTTTGGCAAAACCGTGCATGCCGCATTCGGCGGTGGCATCAATGCGGCCGCTGATGCAGCGCGCGTGGCTGCCGCCCTCGAGGAACCAGGCGTCGTTGATTTGGGCTGGAATGATGAATTTCAGTTGGCAGGAACACTCAACGTGATTGGCATCAAAAGTGGCGGAACCATGATTCTCGTACCAGAGGTTGCAGATGTCTGGATTGACCGTCACATTCTACCCGGCGAAACGCTAGCGCATGCCACGCAACAAATCTGGGCAGTCATCGAACGCACCTGCCGTCACTCAACGTGGGAACTCACGGTAGACGAGCGGCCCACACCTGCACCTGGCCCATACGTAGTCCCGCACGAACATGCGCTGGTTCGTACGATGCACGCCGCCCTCGCAGACGAGTACAATACACCTATATCACATGTGCTCGGGCGAAGCGTGGCCGATACGAGTCACTTCGCCTTTCATGGCCATGTCCCGACACTCATCTGTGGACCGCAAGGCGGCAACACCTGTGAGACAAACGAGTGGCTTGATCTTGATTCATTGTTGCCGACGACACGCGCCATGGCACGAACAACATGGCAGATACTGAACGGAGGAGAGATCAAATGACGTGGGCTCAACCAACTAAACAAGTTCACAACGGCACACACGTGCAGGTCCGACCACTGTCAGCAAATAAGGACGTAGCCGCATTGTACGACGCTGGACATGCAAGTGTGTTGCATTTGGCGACATGGAGATACTTGCCATATGGTCCATTTGCTGATGTACATACCATGCATGACTGGCTAGTCACATGTGAGCAATCGAACGACCCACTCTTTCACACTGTGGTTGATCGCCAAAGTGGCACACCGGTAGGAATGATGAGTATCATGAGTATTGTTGCGCAATTTGGCCGGGCTGAATTGGGGCACATTTGGTATGATGCGCGCGTACAGCGCTCCTCGATAACCACCGAAACAAGCTATTTGATGCTGAGCTATCTATTTGAAGAGCTCAATTATCGGCGAGTTGAGTGGAAGTGTGACAACAACAATCTGAGAAGTAAGAATGCCGCATTGCGGTTGGGGTTTCAATATGAAGGCCTATTTCGTAAACATTTAATCGTTAAATCGCAGAACCGTGATACAGCTTGGTTTGCGATGACTGATGACGAATGGCCGATCACAAAACACCGATTGCAGTCCTACTTGGCCTAGCTGCGTCGTTCATTACAATCAGTTTCATTTGTATTTTCATGTATAATACGTTCACTATGCCACATGCTTAGGATCAAGGTACATGATTGCTTTTAATAAACCATACATGACCGGGGCAGAACTTGAGTACATCTCTGATGCACACGCATTAGGTAAACTCTCGGGCAACGGCAAATACACCAAACTCTGTCAGAACTGGTTGGCCGAACAGACCACATCAGACAAAGTTCTACTGACACACTCGTGTACTTCAGCACTCGAGATGGCGAGCATTTTGGCAGATCTCCAACCTGGCGATGAAGTTATTATGCCATCGTATACGTTTGTCTCCACTGCAAATGCGGTGGTCTTACGGAATGCTGTTCCAGTATTTGTCGATATACGGCCTGACACGCTCAACATTGATGAAACATTGATTGAAGCCGCTATTAGTCCTCGTACCCGTGCCATTTGCGTCGTGCACTATGCCGGTGTAGGTTGCGAAATGGACACTATTACAGCAATTGCCAAACGCCACAATCTGCTTGTCATCGAGGATGCCGCGCAGGGCTTTATGTCTACATACAAAGGTCGTGCTCTAGGTGGTATAGGACATTTTGCCGCAATGAGCTTCCACGAAACCAAAAATATCATTTCGGGTGAAGGTGGAGCACTGTTCGTCAATGATTCTTCCTACAGTAATTTAGCTGAGATAATATGGGAGAAAGGCACAGACCGTAGCCAATTCTTCCGTGGTGAGGTCGACAAATACACATGGCAACACGTGGGATCGTCGTTTTTGCCGAGTGAATTAATTGCAGCCTTTTTATGGGCACAGCTTGAGGTTGGCGCACAAATCACGAACGATCGCCTCGATACATGGAACTCCTATCACAATGCGTTCGCCGCACTCGAAGCAGATGAACGGATTCGACGCCCAATCATACCTGCTGAATGTCAGCACAATGCGCACATGTATTACATGCTCCTCCCTACAAATGAATTGCGTGACCAAGTAATGGCGACGCTCAAACAACGCCAAATCAATGCCATCTTTCACTATATCCCGTTACACAGCTCGCCAGCTGGCCAGCGCTACACACGTGTAAGTGGATCTATGCGCAACACCGACTCTCTTAGCGGTCGATTATTGCGGTTACCGCTCTGGAATAATATGCAGGATAGCATCCGCGAAACTGTCATTGAAACAGTACATGATGTGATGTCTCAGTATTAAATTACAATGCGCCCGCTCGGGTAAGTCAACCGAGCGGGCCTTGCTTTTTTAGAGCGTATTAAGAACATCAACCATTCGACTAAACTGTACATCACCACTTTCGAGGCAGTGTTGAATGAACTCCTCGAGCATATCAACCCGATGACCTCGACCAATTACTTGCGGATGCATGGCAACTGTCAATACACCATTAGCGACATTCCGGTGCATATAGTCAAAGTCTTTAGTCCATATCTCAAGCACTTTGCTCGGTGCAGAAGTGCCGTTACGATATGGGTTGAAATTAAACTGGAAGTGCACCCAATCGTCAAACTCAAAACAGAATGGAATCTCCCAAATATTCGCCTCGCGACCAGGTATCAATGGCTCTATGCGTGAGACTCGATCACCGATACGCGGACGATACGGCCGAAAATCATCGGCCATCAGGCTCGAGTCATACCGAAACTTGTACTCCTCGAGCAGTGAAAGCGTGACGTTCGAGAAGTCAGCTGATGGCGAGCGAAACCCATGTGGCGTCACACCGATTTTGTGCAATACTGTCAGCGCACGCTCCATATCGGCACGTTCTTCGTCTGGCGTTTGTTCACTGGGATCAGTGTGCGCATACGAGTGATGTGCTACTTCGTGACCATCGGCCAAAATCGCATCAACCTGATCAGGGAATGACTCAATTGTGTGACCAGGCACAAAAAACGTAGACTTGATATTGTATTGACGCAGCAAATGAAGCACACGTGGCACACCAACGCGTGCGCCGTATTCACCACGTGAGAGCATCGCCGGCGTCGTATGTTTGTAGCCAAACCACACGGACATGGCGTCAAAATCGAATGTGAGACAAACAGTACTTGTCATCGATACACTCCTTCAACCTAAACCGCAAGAAATGAGAGCGGTTGTGCCGTCAAAGTACGGTAGGATTATCATAACCCAAAGGAGTAGTTATGAATTACGACAATGATCAATGTTGGCAGATCTTCATACAAAAAGATCAATCATATGATGGCGTATTTGTGGTAGGCGTTATGTCTACAAAAATATACTGTCGACCATCATGTAGGGCGCGACCACTCCGCAAAAATGTGCGGTTCTTTGCTGATAACACCAGCGCAGAACAAGCCGGCTTACGCCCTTGCAAACGCTGTACTCCAAATCGCATGCCACCTGATTTAGCGCTCTGCCACAAGGTATGTCGATACATTGAATCTCAACCAACTTCACCATCACTGACGCAGATCGCCCACAATATAGGGTACAGTCCTTTTCATCTTCAGCGCACCTTTAAGCACGTGATGGGCATAAGTCCATTTGGGTATGCACAGGCAATCAAATGGTTACGATTGCAACGATATATGACAACACATTCGAGCGTCCACGAAGCAATTTCTAAAGCAGGATTTGGGAGCGTCAGCAGTTACTATCATGCCCACGCACAACGCAGACAACTACACGCACGGCAACACGCCGCAACACTTTCATTTGGCAGATGCACTTACCATGATTTCGTCGTGATTGGCGCATTCAAAGAGACACAACCTATTTACTGCGGGATTTATGCCGATAACGCAACCGCCGAGTTAGCCATGCAACAATTGTTTGGGCAATCGTTATCCGCAGTAAATGCAGTTCACTCAAATGTACTGCACGCACTTGTTACTGCGCAAAATTTAGGTGTCGTTGCGCCAGCTATTGCCAAAGACATCAGAGCCACGGTATTCCAACAGCGCGTCTGGCAAGCAATTCGACAGATTCCGTTGGGACAAACACGACACTATCACGAGATTGCAACAGCTATCGGTCAGCCGGATGCAACACGGGCAGTGGCTAACGCCTGTGCGCAAAATCCACTCGCCATCATCACGCCATGCCATCGAGTAGTGCCAGCTGATAACACAATTGGCGGGTATCGTTGGGGCGCAGACATCAAGGCACAACTCTTTATAGCAGAGCAAACAAGCACGTATAATGGAGGGACAAACGCACAAAAGGAGAACGAACCATGCGATCAGTCGCAGTTGTAACAGGTGCAGCGCGAGGTATCGGGAAAGCAATTACTGAAGCGTTGCTTGCGAATGGATTTCTTGTTGCGGCCGTTGATATAAACGCAATTGATTATCATTACCAGCATTTACACACGTATCAAGCTGATCTTTCCAAACAAGAAATAGTCAGAGCATTGTTTGAACGCATCAAAAGCGAACTAGGAGGCGTTGATGTGTTAGTCAATAATGCGGGGACGTGCATCATGGAGGAGTTTGGTGATACCACCGATGTCACACTCCATCAGCAAATGGCCATAAATTTCGACAGCGCATTCTACTGCTGTCAAATGGCCATCCCGCAAATGCTCGAGCGCCCTGGATTCAAGAAAATTGTCAATATATCATCAAATGGGGCATACAACTTCGACGTTTTCGACCCGGCACCATATCGGGCGAGCAAAGCAGCTATTGACAGCTTGACAAAGCATTTGGCGCGACGACACGCGAAAGACATGATTTGTGTCAATTCGATTGCGCCGGCAATGACGCGCACTGATTTGTTTGATGTTGTGCCAGAGGACGTACTAGCACAGGCACTTGCTGCGATGCCACACGGGGATGCCATGCAACCCGCGCAAATAGCTGCTTGGGTTGCGTTTCTAGCATCGCCAGCAGGGAACGCCTGTAGTGGGAATGTCATTATTCTCAACCAAGGACGAGACGTCCGCTAATCATACCAGTGTGGAGCTTTGCGCAATTCAATCCACTGTTTAGGACAGTGGCCATAAATTAACCACGCACGCTCACGTTGTGCTAAGTCCACAAGCGCTTTGGCAGACTGACGCGCAAGAGCGGGATCTTCGGCATCACCCCATACATCTTCGGCTATTTCATCAGGGCGCGATATCGCATCAGCAGCTAGTAGGACATTACCTGTATTAGTCAATGTAACCAGTAATGACATATGACCTAATGTGTGCCCTGGTGTCGGTATCAGCGAAACACCTTGAATCAGTTCAGCAGGATTGGTGATGATAGTTGTCTGCATATTCGGCCACGCTGGAATACGCGACTTACCTGCCCAATACAATGGGCGTGGTAATGAGCGTTCATATGCTGTAATCCACAATCTGGCATGTGGGAACTCACTGATACGCCCCACATGATCAATGTGACTATGAGTGAGCACAAGATCGGTAATCTCAACTTTTGAGACACCGAGCAACGCTAGTTGATTTGTTGGAGTGTTACGCGCTGAATAGTTAATCAATCGACCAAATGTAGCCATTTGATCGGCGGCTGAAATTCCAACAGGATCAGCGAGATAATCAGCATGAAACCCAGTGTCTACGAGGATTTTGCGACTACCGGCATCAATCAGATATCCTGGTATGCCAATCATGCGCCCATTCTGGTACACTTCGAAGAGACCAAAATCAAGTACTGCTAACCGCATATCTACCTCACTACCGGAGTTTCACATGCCTTCAATTGTGCTACAAACTGGTGCCAAAATCAGCTATACAACCCACGGAATAGAGACTGGTCAACCAATCCTGTTCATGCACGGATTCACTGGTACTGCGTATAGCCATTTCGCCAATGAAATCAACCTACTTGCAGCAAATGCCCAGATTATCGCACCAGACTTACGCGGTTATGGTCAAAGTACCCCACCTCATCGCGTATTCGGTCCGGATTTCTATCAGCGCGATGCAGACGACATGCATGCACTGTTAACCCACTTGAACTTGACAAACGTCACGGTCATTGGGTTCAGCGACGGTGCTGAATCTGCACTTTTACTTGCGGCCACAGCCCCTGAGCGTATCACACGAGCCATCGTATGGGGAGTATGCGGCCAAATTAGCCCCGAAATGGTCCAGCGCGTTCGACGCTGGCTCCCTGTTGAGCAATGGGGTGATGATCGAGCCGAATGGAAAGCCGAAATTATCGCGAACCATGGCATCGACCAGTTCAAACCTATGATTGAAGGCTGGGTTGATGCCGCAGAGGCCATCTCAGCACGTGGTGGTGATATCGTGCATCATTGCGCACACCGCATTACATGCCCAGTCACCATTATTCACGGGAGTCACGACATTGGCAACCCAGTACCGGTAGTCCAACATCTTGCCTCCCAAATTCGCCACTGCACCTTACACATACTCGATGGTATTGGCCACTCAATCCAAGACGAAGCACCTGCACAACTGCATCCACTACTGCTCGACGCCCTCGCACATTAGACTACTTAGCGGCGAGCGTTGTAGCAATCTGCGCGACGTGTGAACGGGCATGTCGCGCATAAATGCGCAACAAATCATCGATGCTCCGCTCACCATAGCTCAAACTAATACCAACACGGGCATACTCGGCATCAGTCAATGACTCGAGCATATGCACCCAACGAATTTGCATCGCACGGAACAACTCGAGCGAGACATCGATGTCAGCACTTTTGGCGTCGGCAATCGAAGCAAACCCATCTGGACTGTATGGCTTCCACGTTGGTTTATCTTCAGTCAACACAAGGCGCATGTTGTTAATAGCGTAGCTATGCGAGTCTGGCATGTGATGAACGTTTTGAGCCACAGTCCATTCACCAGGTATATAGATTGTGGTCAATTGAGTCACAGTCAATCCAGCAACAGCTGCAGCAATCTCGTCAGCAGACGTTCGCATTAACGAAAGTGCTTCTTGTCGTTCGGCATGTGTCAACACGGAAAACCCTCACATAATACACTTGATATTGTTTATATCATAACATATACATTTAATTGCTTGCACCAGGTAAACTTGAAATATGCATTTGTCCATTATTTTTGACTCATGCGTGTAATTTATATCTCCTTGTGTTTGCCAAACTGACCGTTGTACCACATTAGATTAAGCACAACCTGAATGACAATGATATGATGCTAGTGGAGAGTTGAAAGGAACACTCATGAGCACGCACAATTTTAATGCTGGGCCTGCAGTTTTGCCAGCAGAGGTGATTGCCCACATTCAAGCCGAATTGCCAAATTATCACGATACCGGGATTTCGATTCTCGAATCGAGTCATCGAAGCAAAGAATATGAGCAGATCAATCAACGAGTTATTGACCGATTGCGACGCATTTTAGCACTCCCCGAGACGTACCACATTGGCTTACTCCAAGGTGGAGCGAGTCATCAGTTTGCCATGTTACCTTTAAATGTGCTCCAACCACTCAAAAGTGGCGCGTATGTGCTCACGGGAGTGTGGGCGGAGAAAGCATATGAAGAAGCAGGCCGTATCGGCAATGCACACGTAGCAGCCTCAACCAAGGACCAGCACTATCGATTCTTGCCGCCACCAGAGACATGGCAAATCCCAACAGACGCTGCATATGTGCATATCACTTCGAACAACACGATTTACGGCACACAGTGGAGTGACTTGCCAAGCAGCGACATCCCCCTTGTAGTTGATATGAGCAGTGATATCGCCTCACGTCCGCTTCAACACACAAAAGCCAAAATGATTTATGCAGGAGCACAAAAAAACCTAGGACCAGCCGGCGTGACTGTCGTTGCAATAGCCGACGATTTTTACCAACAAATGCATGCCAATGCGCCTATGATTTTGCGCTATAGCACACACATTACTACACAATCACTCTATAACACGCCACCCACATTTTCTGTCTACGTACTCGATCTCGTGTTGGGCTGGATCGAAGCACAAGGTATCGATGCACTCGCCCAAAAAAATCACACCAAAGCAAAACTAATCTACGATGTCATTGACCAATCAGGCGGGTTTTATCGAGGACACAGCGATATGAGCGCACGTTCACAAATGAACATCACCTTCAGGATTTCCGATGAAGCACTCGAGAAAACATTTTTGAATGAAGCTCAACACCACGGCATGATTGGCTTAGCAGGTCATCGAAGTGTTGGTGGACTTCGTGCATCGCTCTACAATGCGCTACCAATAGCATCAGCCCATGCCCTAGCCGAGTTAATGCGAGAATTCCAACGGCGACACGGCTAAATCATCAACGCCCGGTCGAGTTAGAGTCGACCGGGCGTTGATGAGACTGCACTGACCGTTCGGCGCACGAGCGATTCAATGGCGCGCAATGGACCGGTGCGCACTGTTGTGGCTGGAAGTGAATCCAAGAACTGTGCGCCATACTTTTTGGCAAGCACACGCTTATCGAGCACAACGACAATGCCACGATCGTCTTTAGCACGCACTAATCGGCCAAATCCTTGTTTAAATTTGAGAATAGACTGCGGCAAGAAATACTGGTTAAACGAGTCCACAAACTGTTCAGAACGTGCAGCAATCACCGGATCGTTCGGCACCGAGAACGGTAGTTTGGTAATAATCAAGGCTGAAAGCGCATCACCAACCACATCGACACCCTCCCAAAAACTGAGCGTGCCAAATAACACACTGCGAGGCTCTGTTTTGAAGCGCTCAAGAATTTGACGATTCGAGCCATCAATACCTTGGCCGAGTAGAATGATATCCTGCTGACTCAGCGGGTCTGCCAGCTGATTGTAGGTCGTACGCAACGCACTGTTCGACGTAAACAACACCAGCGTCCGACCACGCGCCGCAATCGCAGTGTCAAGAATAGCCTGTTCAACACATCCTTGATATGGGAAATCCTTGGGCTCTGGCATATCCTGTGGCAAGTAGACCATCACTTGGTCGCGATAATTATACGGTGATTCAAGTTGATAGCATGCCTCTGGTGGAAGTTGTGCACCGAGCCGCTGTTGCATGTATGAAAAACTGTTATTAACTGACAACGTGGCCGATGTCAACACCACACTCGCTTTTTTGCTGAACAAACGTTCTTGAAGCAACGTAGCCACCTCAAGTGGATTGATATTCAAATCTAGAATATGCTTGGCATCGCTGTATCGAATCCAGGTAATCAGGTTCGCATCCTCGCCCGTCACAATTTGATTGACGTTATCGACAAAATCAGTCACAAAGCGTAACGACCGCACCGACAGCGTCACCAGCACCTCGTAATCAGCCAAATTCGCATCAGCCAACTCGGTGACTGCTTTGTTGAGAATATCAAGTTGCTGGGCAATCACCCGCAACGACAACGACAAATTATCCCAAATTGGCATAATTCTCTGCCAATCGCGCGACGAACGAACCACATCTGTCAGTCGCAGTCGGGTATCATGGGCATTTGACTCGTTGAATCCATCCATCAAAGTAGTCAGCACGGCAAACAATTCGTCACTACTCTCACGAGCCCGTGTTACTGCTGGGCGCGCATCGCGCAGGATGCGACTAAACTGCTCAACAACTTGGGGGGTGGCCGTGCTGCCCTTGAGGAATGAAGGCAGACGAATTAACAAACCGTCACCATCATCCTCGTTTTTCTCAATCAACAACCCATCAAAAAACTCAAGTAATTTCTTTTGATTCGAGCTCCAACCAAATTGGTCCGTGGCCACATCCTCAAGGTTGTGTGCTTCGTCAATCACCAGGTGGTCGTAGTTGGGCAGAATCGGTGAGTCAATCACCATATCGGCTAGTAACAGTGCATGATTGACGACGACCAGATGCGCTGCTTCGGCTTTACGACGGGCATGGAAGAACCAGCACTGATCGAAAAAGCGACAGCCGGGTCCTTTGCACAAATCGAACGACGCATGCAGTCGATCCCAAACGAGCATTTCACGGTCAAACAACGAAATCTCGTTGCGATCACCTGATTCCGTATGATTGGCCCATGTCGCCACCTTCAGGAGCACTTTAGCCTCATCATCAGCGAGCGGCGATGATTTGACATCATCAAGACGTTGCAAACACAAATAGTTGCTACGCCCTTTAAGCAGGGCAGACTGTAGTGCAACATCAGGAATGGACGGTGTACCTTCGGTGGCCTGATGGTGCAACTCTGCGTCGAACATCTCAATGATTTTGGGGATGTCTTTAAAGTAGAGCTGATCTTGCAAGTTAATCGTATGTGTTGCCAAAACCACACGTTGTCCACGCTCCATCGCATGTAACGCTGCTGGCACAAGATATGCCATACCCTTGCCAGTACCAGTTCCAGCCTCGACAAACACGTGCTGACTGCGATTGAATCCATCAGCCACAGCTTGCGACATAGTGACTTGGGCATCGCGTTGTTCATAGCCGGGGAACATCCGCCCAAGCACGCCAGATGTAGAGAATATACGTTGAATCGTGCCCCGTTGAATCGGTTGTGATGATCCGGTGGGCTCTAGCGGCGTGTAATCGTCGAGCGATCGGACAGTCCGCGGTTTGAGTGGGCGATTAAATGCACCACGTGCGATGTCACTTTTGGCCTGCTCAAAAATGGTACGCAACGGCCATTGACTCATGCCCCGTGAGATGCGCAACACTTCGTCAATTTGATCCATCTCTTGCTCGCAGAGTAATTCATAGAGCTTGACGAACAAGCGGTGTGACATTTGGGCATCAAACAAGGCACGATGTGCATCACCATCAACTGGCATCGGGATAGAGAGTTTTTGGATTAAATCCCCAAGCCGAAATCCGCCAATCGTCGGCACTGCCAGCGTTGCAAATGTATATGTGTCAACCGCAGTCTGTTTAAAGCGCAATCCAGCTTGTGCCAACATCTTTATGTCAAATTCAACGGAGTGGCCAAGCAGCGGATCATCACCGACAAAATCAGCAATTTGTTTACGCACCTGGGCAAACGTCGGCGCATCGGCGACCATCTCGTTGGTAATATGCGTTAAGCGCGTAATTTTGTAGGGAATCTCACGATTCGGGTTAATCAGCACTGACAGCGTTTCTAATTCTTTTTCGCCTTCAAAACGAACTGCAGCAACTTCAATAATTTCATCATCAAATTCATTTAAACCGGTAGCTTCGACATCAATAGCCACCATACGTTGATTGAACATACCAAACCTCCACACAGAATGCTTGATATTATACCACTCAAACATTTGTTCAAGAGTCAATATACGTTTGACACAATCAACGAATCGACGTATAGTATTTGCATGTTAGACAAACACATGACTGCTATGACAACTACAACTACTACAACAACCACTACCTGGACCTTGACTGGTTCGGGCAGATTGGATTGGCGAGGTGGTGGTCTGTAGGTCGACAGCGTTGTCGCCCCCCTCCCAAACAGGGAGGGGGGTTTTTGTTATGAAGGGATGTCGTATGCTCCTGCAGAAATACCGCGAGTATTTACCGGTGACGGACCGCACACCGATGTTGTCGCTCAGCGAGGGCAGCACGCCACTCCTATCGGCACCACGACTCGCCGCAGCAATTGGCGTCAAGGAATTGTATCTCAAACTTGAAAGCATGAACCCAACTGGGTCATTCAAAGATCGTGGCATGGTCATGGCTGTTGCCAAAGCTATCGAAGCCGGCTCAACGAGCGTGATTTGTGCCTCAACCGGCAACACATCAGCGAGTGCGGCAGCCTACGCTGCGCGCGCCGGCATCGAAGCGGTCGTTGTCGTACCATCTGGCAAAATCGCCCTCGGCAAATTGGCCCAGGCATTGATGTACGGGGCACGGCTATTGGTCATCGAAGGTAATTTTGACGATGCTTTACGCATCGTCCGCGACATCTCACAGCATCACCCACTCACACTAGTTAATTCCGTCAACCCGTACCGCATTGATGGGCAAGCAACTGCCGCCTACGAAATCTGCGATGTGCTTGGACGCGCTCCAGACGGTTTGGCATTGCCCGTCGGTAATGCAGGCAACATCACTGCATATTGGGCCGGGTTTCGTCGTTACCACGAGGCTGGCAAAATCTCGTCGCTCCCACGCATGCTCGGCTTTGAGGCAGCCGGATCTGCTGCTATCGTGCAGGGTGCACCCATCGCCTACCCCGAGACAATTGCAACCGCTATTCGCATCGGTAACCCAGCAAGTTGGTGTTACGCCTTGAGCGCTCGTGATGAGTCAGAAGGCATCATTGATGCCGTTACCGATGAACAAATTCTCGCTTCATGGCGAGATTTAGCACGACTAGAGGGCGTATTCATCGAGCCCGCCTCAGCTGCTGGTGTGGCCGGATTGCGTATGTTGCTCAATCAAAAACGTGTTGACCCAGCTGGCACATACGTGGCTGTATTGACGGGACATGGTCTCAAAGACCCAAACACTGCAGTTGACCAATTCGCGACGCCCGAACCAGTACCCGCACACATGGACGCCATTACCAAATGGCTGGGTTTATAAGATCAAGGAGTCAATCATGAGTGTTTTGGCGATGAAATTTGGTGGAACATCGGTTGGGAGTAGTGAGGCGATCAGCCAACTCTGCCAGATTGTAGCAAACCAGCAACAAGAATGGGACAACGTTGTCGTGGTCGTCTCTGCGATGAGCAAAGTCACAGACATGCTCTTGAGTGGCGCGCATGCAGCAGCGCGTGGTGATCGCGCAAGTGCCAAAGCTACCGCAGACGCGCTCCGAAGCCGCCATCAAACCACCCTACGCGAATTAGCCGGTGACAACGATGATGCACAGGGTGTAAATGCCCAAATTATGGCGCTCGTTGACGAGTTCGAGCTGCTCACCCAATCGGTGAGTGTGCTCGGTGAGGCATCACCCCGTGCCATCGATGCCATTTCAAGCCTTGGTGAACGTATGAGTGTGCGACTTGTTGCAGCTGCACTCCGCGCCAAAGGAATTGCTGCAGATGCAATTGACGCATCAGATGTTGTGCTGACGACTGCGGAATTCGGCAATGGTGCGCCAATTTACCCGCAAACGCGCGAACAAATTCGTAGCCGTATGTTGCCACTATTCTCTCAAGGCATCACCCCGGTAGTGACTGGGTTTATTGGTGCCACCGCGAGTGGTGCCGTTACGACACTTGGGCGCGGCGGTAGCGACTACTCGGGCGCGATTTTTGGCGAGGCACTCGATGCGGATATTGTCGATATTTACACCGACGTTGACGGCGTTATGACTACCGATCCACGCCTCGTGAGTAGTGCCAAAGTCCTTGAACGCCTGTCGTACGCCGAGATGAGTGAGCTAGCCTACTTTGGTGCAAAAGTATTACACCCCAAGACGATTCGCCCTCTAATTGAACGCGGCATCCCTATCCGAATTCGTAATACATTTAATCCAGCACACGAGGGGACATTAGTAACACGTCAAGCCGAGGCCACATCGCACGCCATTCGGGCGGTTACCGTTATTCGCAATATGAACCTCATTACCGTCGAAGGTCGTGGCATGATCGGCGTACAGGGCGTGGCTGCCCGTACATTCGGTGCCGTCGCCCAAGCCGGCGCTAATGTGCTGATGATTTCACAAGCATCGAGTGAGCAAAGCATTTGTTTTGTGATTCCAAACGACAGCGCCCGCCAAGTAGTTGACGCGCTCGAGGCGGCACTCAAACACGAAATCGAGCGGGGTGATATCGATCAAATCAAGTCACGTGACGAGGTTGTCATAGTCACTGCAGTTGGTGTTGGCATTCACGAGCGTCCAGGTGTCGCCGCCGGCGTCTTCTCAGCCCTTGCACAAGCCAGCGTCAACATTTTGGTGATTGCCCAAGGCTCATCAGAGTGTTCAATAAGCACGGTAGTTGCCGCCAGCGATGGCGATATTGCCGTACGAGCCCTACACGACCTAGCATTAGGATAGTTATGTATTGCATAGCCCGCATACAACCCGGTCAAGGCCTACAGTTAAAGGCTATTCGACTTGAGAGTGTGCATCACAACAACACCGCATTTGCCATCAGTCAGACGCAGCTGTTAGGTCTTAGTCATGACCAATGGGAGCAAGCATGCAGTAATGCGATGGTCGGGCAATCTGACGCCATCTATTTGGCGTGGCATGCTAACGCAGTAATTGGTTGTGTGGGCGTCCGTATCGATCCATCGCCCAAAATGCGTCACACCGGCATTGTATGGGGCATGTATGTAAATCCACTCCATCGCGGGAAACAGGTGGGCAGTCAACTCATCCAAAGCGTCATTGGGCATGGAGATGCAATTCGCTTACACATGCTAAAATTAAGCGTTACCACCAATCAAGAGCCGGCAATCACCTTGTACAGGCGGGTTGGATTTGAGCGATATGCCTACGAGCCCGCGTTACTGCATGTTGATGGGAACGATATTGATGCACTCCATATGCGCTATGACTATTATAGAAAGTAATCACCTATGAATCGTATACCTGTCGCTATTTTGGGCGCAACTGGCGCTGTCGGTCAGCGCATGATTCAACTCTTGGCCAATCATCCTTGGTTTGAGATTGCGGTACTCACCGGTTCAGATCGCACCATTGGTCGGCCATACGGCGAGTTAGTCCGCTGGGTACTCGACGGTAATCCGCCACCACATATCGCTAACATGATTGTCCAACCAACTGACCAAGTGGCTGACGTGGCACTGGCGTTATCAGCCTTGCCTACCGATGCAGCGCGGGCCTACGAGCAGGTGTGGGCGGCCCACACCGCAGTCTGCTCAAACGCATCAGCGTACCGCATGACTCCAGATGTTCCACTCATCATCCCCGAGGTCAATCCCGAACATGTGAATATGATTGATGATCAGCGAAGAAACCGGGGTTGGCGCGGTGCACTTGTCACGAATCCCAACTGTTCGGTGATCGGTGTGGCGTTGGCAGTGAAACCACTCGCCGTTACTTTTGGCATTACGCAGATGCAGATCTCAACACTCCAGGCTGTATCAGGCGCAGGCTACCCTGGTGTCCCCTCACTTGACATCATTGACAACATTATCCCCAACATTGCCAACGGCACTGAAGAGGAAAAGATTGAAAGCGAGCCAAACAAGATTCTTGGCACATATGCAGCAGGCGGCATTCAGTCTGCGCAAATGCGTATTAGCGCACAGGTAACCCGTGTACCCGTAAATGATGGTCACACGGCGCTACTTTCAATCAAAGGAAAGCAATCAATCAGTGCCGAGGCAGCCATCGAAGCCATCCGTACATTCAAGAGCCCCCCGATTGTGCAGGGTTTACCGTCAGCGCCCGCACAACCACTCGTGCT
The DNA here is from genome assembly GCA_046300655.1 of Chloroflexota bacterium. GTDB lineage: Bacteria > Chloroflexota > Chloroflexia > Chloroflexales > Roseiflexaceae > UBA965. The sequence continues at coordinate 19,877 of JBKCLM010000063.1, forward strand.
CCATGATCATCCAGAGCGCCCGCAGCCACGTCGCGACCGCGATGCCGGCAATGGCATGAGCACCTCAATTGGTCGCATCCGTGGGTGCTCGATAAATGATGTGCGCATGGTCGTCTTGTCGCACAACACCATTCGTGGCGCTGCTGGTGGTGCTATCCTCAACGCAGAATTACTAGTTGCCGCCGGGTATACTCGTAGCACTTAAAAAGGAGCGCCTGATGCAGATTTATTCACGGCAATCCCTTCATGATCTTTTGGGCGATCATGTTGCGTACCGCAACATTCGCCCAGCAGATGCGCGTCTCCCCGGTCTACAGGACATCGCCCCGCGTACCCAGCCGCGTAAAGGCGATGAAGCATACGCAAATGTGGCTGTTACAATCCTCAACGCCGCCCAGCAATTGCGCGGCGGTGCACCGATCAACAAGTTTATGATGATCGGTGATACGCGCCAAAGCGATGGGGGCACCTACATGACGATCGCCAAACGCACAAGTTGGCAGGGTGGCGCATTTATTTGCGACGAGAAGCGCAACGATGATCCACAGTTTGGCCAATCACACGATGTAGGTGTCTATGTGGCTAATCGCTGGCGCAATATCGAGCAATTCGCCGAGTTAATGGAGGTCGATAGCCAGACTGCGATTATTATTGACGTCGACAAGACGCTCGTTGGTGCTCGTGGCCGCAACCATCAACTCATCGATAGTGCGCGGTTGACAGCACTCAAGCGTGCAGTCAACGATGTGCTTGGGCAATCCTACGATGATGTGTTATTCAGTGATACCTATCATCGCTTTAATCAGCCACGGTTTCATCGATTTACCGGCGACAACCAGGACTTCTTGGCGTTCATTTGTGTGATGGCTGGAGGTGGTATTATCACGCCTGATGCATTACAGGCGATGCTCGAACAAGGCATCATGCGCGATTTCGACCACTTCGTCGATTTGACAGGTGCGCGCATCAGCTCGTTTAATTCACCGCTGTTGCCGTTCCAAACCAACTTTGCCGCATTGTACGAACAAGGTGATATGACGCCGTTTAAGGCGTTCCGTTACATTGAGTACATTGAGACCGCTGCCCGTTTTGGTTGCGCCCCACAAGGACTCGATGCAATTGACTTACTCACACGCGAGATTGTCATTACAGCAGAGGTCTGGCAAGTTGCACAGCGCTGGCAAAGCCAAGGCGCCTTGCTATTTGGCCTGTCAGACAAGCCCGATGAAGCTGCATTTGGCGATGGCACCGGCGCACCAATCCATCGACTCATCACCCATGTTGTCGGTAGTTAAGCGAGGTCATTATGGTATCAATTGCAGCCATTCTTGCATCAAGCAAAACCATCGCCGTGGTTGGACTCTCAGAAAAGCCAGATCGTCCAGCCTACCAAGTTGCTGCCTATCTCCAAAAAGCCGGCTATACGATTATTCCGGTCCACCCGAATGCTACAACAGTGCTCGGCGAAACTGTCTATCGCACGCTCCAAGAGATTCCTGTACCCATCGACATCGTAGACGTGTTTCGTGCCTCAAATGACATCCCGGAAGTCGTTGAAGATGCGATTGCAGCCGGAGCCAAAGTTCTCTGGCTCCAACTCGAGATCCACCATGCCGAGGCCGAGGCCAAAGCTACTGCTGCTGGTATGACTGTCGTGACCGATCAGTGTCTCAAGATAGCTCATATGCAACACCACATGTAAGCAGATACAACCACGAGCGCCATCACAGAATGTGATGGCGCATCGCACGTCAACAGGTATTTGAATTACCATTTGTTTGCATAAATAATCAAAATGTTTAATGGTGTTTACGCACATTACCCCACAATTCCCACGCTATCATTGCGCAAATGACAACTAACAGTACTGGAGCAATGAAAACGGCAGCAATTACTTGCAACTGCACAATGATGAGTAATAAACCAAATACCAATGACAATACGCCAATAAATGCAGGCCATTGTGCAGACTCATAATGATATTTTGCGGTGTACCAGCGATATATAAACACCGCAATCATCAAAGAACCTGCAACTGAAACACCAAAACTAACACCAGACAACACTACCCCTATACTCAGTGCCGCACCTACTACACCAATTAAAAATAGCCACTTATTCTTGATTGTAATGCCGATTACGGCCACCAATGCACTGAGTACCACACATATAGCAAAGTAAAGAGTTACGAACCCACTCAGTACTCCGTAGATGACATCAACTCCGCCTAACATCACGGCCATAATCAATAACGCCACAATCGTGTAAACTGCAGTATTCATAAATGAACGTTTTTTTGTGGTTTTTAACGGGATCGTAGGCACACCCGCAGAAGAGAGAAAATCGTCATGAAGCTCTGGTTGATGTTTCATTATATATATCACCTTTGATACACGGTATTCACACTGTAAGTATCATAAACGATTTTAGCAATTAAAATTTCTTTACAATAATCATATCACGTAACCACGACATGCTCATAATAATGTCCGAAAAATCTTACACGCCGCTGTGACATCATCAACAGTGACATATCCATGGACTGAACAACGAATTCGCAACAAATCGTGATCGCCCCAAATCACCAATGAATGCACAAGTGCCTCACGAACAATCTCGGCAGACCGATCAGTGGCCACACAAATATTCCCGGCGCGATGACGCACATCACGAGGAGTTATTGGCTGATGACCCAACGACTCAAACATGTCGTAAAGTGTCTCGCCGAGCAAAAGTGCATGAATCTCTCGGTCTGCAATGGACACCTGGTTCATGTATCGCAACGCATTATCCAAAATATACAGATCAATAAAGTTCGGGTTCCCCACCTCAGTACGTGCTGCATCAAGATGCAACTCATATGCATCCGGCGCCAGTGTCGGTTTGGCGGATCGCCAGCCAACTGGTGGATGAATCTGATCGACCAATGCCCGATTCCACATCAAAATACCAAGATGTGTACCAAGGAGCCATTTGTAACCACTACACACCACAAAATCAATATTCGACGCATTAACAGGCACTATCCCAAGTGAATGAGTTGCATCAACAATGAGGTGTGCACCAACGGCATGCACTGCATCAGCAAGTGCATTGATATCAATTCGGCGGCCGGTACGAGTGCTGACATGACTCACGTATACTAGCTTCGTGCGTGGAGTAAGTGATGCAATAATTGCAGCTAACTCATCGTCAGGATTAGGGTGGTACGCCGGCATGACGACACTCACGCCAAAGCGACGCAACCATACGAAGGCATAGCGACCACTCGGGTACTCATCATCAACCACCACAACCTCATCACCTGATTGCCACTGAAGCGCATGGGTAACTTGATTAATTCCAGCCGAGCTACTGCCAACAAATGCAATATCACCGGAATCAACGGACATCATCGCAGCCAACTGTTGTGCAGCTCGCAGTCGCACCGCAAAAAAGCGTTCACGACCAGGCATACCCAATGCTTTATCAGCAGCAAACTGCGCCATGGCATCGAAATGGCTTTTGAGCATCGGCGTTTCGCCTCCTGCTGCCAAATGATGCACGCCCTCGAGTCCGACGAAGTCTGATTTCGGGTATAACATGGCGCACTCCTTGTATGTTATCGTTGCGCAGCGCGCATGGCCAATACCAAAGCCCCGAGCATACCGGCTCGGTTCCCTAACGCCGGTGGCACAATATAATCATCGATATGTTTCGTAATCGCATCAAGATTGATGTAGCCATTTAATCGTTCTAGCGTGCGTTGGCGGATTAGTGGGAATAAGTGGAGTTGCTCCATCACACCACCACCTAGGATTATCCGTTGCGGTGATACGAACAGAATGGTATTCATCACCGCTTGAGCCAGATAATCAGCTTGAATGCGCCACGCCACATGATCGGGTGGCAACAAATGTGCTTTTACGCCCCACCGCTTTTCAATGGCTGGGCCTGAAGCCATTCCCTCTAGACAATCCGCATGAAACGAGCACCCTCCCACAAAATCATCTTCGGGGTGACGTGACACCCGCTGGTGCCCTGCCTCCGGATGCGCCAAACACGCAATCGGGCTCCCATTAGTAATCACCCCAGCTCCGATACCCGTACCAACCGTGTAGTACACAATATGTTGCAACCCCTGACCAGCACCCCATTGCAACTCGCCAAGACCAGCCGTTGTCACATCAAGATCAAAACCGACGGGGATACCAAGCGCCTGCTGAATCGGCGCAACTACTGGTGCATTACTCCAATACGGCTTGGTCGTTGGCGCCACAGATCCATAGTTCGGCAGGCTACGGTCAAGTACGATAGGGCCAAATGAGCCAATCCCAATCGAGGTCAATGGAGTCTGTTTGTGATGCTTTTGCAAGTATGCGATGATTTGCGGAATATTCTCTTCGGGTGACGTCGTTGGGAAACGCACTTCGTCACGGACATCGTCCGGTCCCGACACAATGGCACAGACAATCTTTGTGCCACCTGTCTCAACAACTCCATACAAGCTCATACGACCCTCTCATTCACCCACGGCGTGCAATCATACCAGCAGAAAGACGCACAACCCACGTACATGTATGTGATCACAATGTGTGAGTACGATTATAGCATCATGATTACATCTACACACAGATGCCGAGGAGTAGCGTTACTCCTCGGCATGTATCCCTAAACTGCGATTGTTTTATTGATGTGTAGACGTCGCCAACTCGATCGCGCTACGCCCCACCAAATCAGCATAGGTGCCACGATCGCGCACCCGCCCCGCATCGAGGACAATAATCTCGTCGGCCATCTGCATCACCTGTGGACGATGTGTCACCACCACACAGGCAACATCTGCCCGAATTTGGCCAAATCGCTGCCACAACTGCTGCTCGGTCTCGATATCGAGGGCACTCGAGATATCGTCGATACACCAGAGCTGTGGTCGGTCGTAGAGCATACGCGCAAAAGCGGCACGCTGAATTTGGCCACCTGACAAGCGCACGCCACGCGCACCCACCATGGTGTTCACACCATGCTCAAACTGGGCTACGTCATATTCAAAGACGGCACCATGAATGGCCTCGTTCATGGTTGTGTCAACCATACTCCGTCCTTGGACGATATTCTCGGCTAATGAATCCGAGAAGAGTCGTGGCACCTGACTCGTATAGGCCACTGCCGGTGGCACAAACTGCACACCCGGTTGTTCAATCACCTCGTTATTCCAACGAACCTCTCCCGTGGTGTTTGGCAACATACCCATAATTGCACGGAGTAAGGTCGTTTTGCCAGCACCAACTGATCCGGTTACTACCACCATCTTCCCTGGTCGCACTGCGAAGTCAATATCAGTGATACCGTGTGTGCCATCTGACCACGCAACTGTCAAATTATGAACCGAAAACTCACGCAGTTGCGGCAATGCAGGCAGTGCAGGCACAGGATTACCTGCAAACAACTCCGCCATCGGCTGATTATGGGCGATGTTTTCGAGGCGTTGAATCGACACACGCATCTGCTGCTGGCGCCCCAAAAAGATTCCAAGCTCACCGAGCAACTCGCCGATAACACCGAGACTATAAACAAAAAACGCCACGTCGCCAGCACCAAACTCACCACTCGTAGCCTGCCCGTGCACCATCAACATCATAATGGCCGTACCAATCGTTGTGGCGTTCCGGAACATCGAATCGAGCAGTCCGTCAAACAACACCTCGCGGAGCGTAGCATGCTCGCGCGCTTTATTCAGCTCAGCAAAATGCTTGAGCACATGCCGCTCCGCACCTGCAACTTGTACAGCCTGCACAGCGCCGTATGTCTCACCAATAAACCCAACCACGCGCCCCGATGCACGCCTGCGCTCTTGGCGATAAAAGTAAATGCGCCCATAGGCAAACCGTGCCCCTGCCACAATCAAAATCAACGGCAACAAGATTAACAGCGTCGCATCTGGTGCCGTCTGGTACATAATTACTAAGGCAACTATTGAGAAGATACCGAGTGCAATGATGTCATTCAATTGAAAAATAACGTGCGGCATCTCGTTGACATCGTCGCGGAACCGCGACACAACTTCACCGGGCGACCCCTTGAGGGCACGCACGGCTGGCATCTGCAATATTCTTGTCAATAAGGAGCGTCGGAGCGTGTTCTCAGTTGGAATACGCGCTTTGATATGCGCATAACTCACCACAAAGAACATCACCACACGCACCATTGTTATGCCTAATAACCCTGCCAGCAAGAGCCACGGCATGCTTAGCATGGTGTCGTCTTGTAAACCATTCAAAATATCGCGGGTGATAATTCCAGGCAACAGTTCAATCAACAAAATGAACACGATAATCGAGAGGTTGGCCACATACCACCACCCTCCTTTGCGCATCATCATGCCAATGACAGACATCGGTTTGGTGGTCATACGAGCTCCTCGGTACTTCCATGACGCAACAACGTTGCATAGCGTGAGCTTGGTGTATCACGCAATTCACTCTCTTTACCATACTCCGACAACGTCCCCTGCGAGAGGATCGCAATATAATCGCACCGGCGTACGGTTTGCAGACGATGGGCAATAATAATCGTTGTTTTGCCAGCCAACACGGTATCAAGCGCTCGCTCGACCATCCGCTCGGTCTCGGCATCGATGCGCGCCGTTGCCTCATCCAAAATTATTACCTGCGGCTGCTTGAGATACACGCGCGCCAGCGCAATCAGCTGTGCCTCGCCCGCCGACAGCATGTTGGTTGAAGTCAACAATGTATCAAGGCCCTCGGGTTGGCGTTGCAACCAACGCTCGAGTCCTAACATACGCAATGCGGCATACAACTGCTCATCGCTTATATCCGTGTTAAAGAACGTCAAATTATCGCGAATCGTCGCATAAAATAACTGGACATCTTGCGTTACGAGGCCAACATGCTGTCGCAATGACTCCAAACGGAAATCGGGCAACGCAGTGCCATTGATCGTTATGCGACCTGACGTGACATCATACAAACGAAACAACAAGCGAATCAACGTGCTCTTACCACTGCCTGTCCGCCCGAGCAAACCGACCGTCTGACCAGCTGGCACTTGGAACGAGACATTTTTGAGGACTGGTGCAGCATCAACCTCGCCATCCGTATAGGCAAATGTCACATCCTCGAATGATAACGCCGGCACCTCGTGCGGCACATCAGCCTGACCATCAGTCAACTTTGACTTGATATTCTGCAACTCGGCGACGCGCACAATCCCCGCAGCAGCCTGCTGGAGTTGATCGATTTCACTGGCAATATTGCGAATTGGCCATACAATCATTTCGCCGTACAGAATCGTCATCAAAATCAGACCAATACCAATCTCGCCACGTAAGTAGAGCCATGATCCGACGCCCAGAATCACCATACTCATCAATCCGGCCAACCCAATCGGAATGATCCAAGTAGATGACCCGTATACGCGTCCACGAATATCAAAGTAATTTTTGCGTTCCATCAAGGCATCAAGCCGACGCAAAACGTTCTGACTCGCACCGAGTCCACGAATGTCCTCAATGCCAGCTAATCGCTCCTCAAGGAAACCAAAAAGTTGGGCTGACGCCTCGCGGCCACCCTCCCAAAACGGCACTGCAATCTCACGCAACGAATACATCACCCAGGCCGAGAGAATCGTGAAAGCGAGTAATAACAAACCAAGGCGCCAGTCGAGCCACATCAGCAGGCCGACCGTCGAGACGAGTAACAAAATGCTTCCACCGATTTGCAGGACAATCTGCGAGAAGAACCGATTAAGACTCGATACATCACCATCAATGCGTTCTATCATCACACCCGGCGTCTGTTGCTTGTGGTATGACATATCGAGACCAAGCGTATGTTTAGCGAGGTCATACCGCAACGAGTTCGCCGCGCGCCACCCTGTCATCTCACCGACGTATGTGGTGGTCAACTGTGCCACTTGCCTGAGCAGAGCAGTAACCAAATACAAGACACCAAGTTGCTGGAGCGCTGACGCCTCAGCACCACTTATTGCCGCGTCGACAAACTGCCCAAGCAAATTCGGTCCATACAACAAAAACGCATTATCTAAAAGAATCAACACAAACAACAATGCTACCTGAAGCCGTTGTGGCCAAAAATACTTGTACAACAGCGCCTGGTATTGCGCAAACTTTACACGAGTGGCCATAGACATCCTTTGTTACATCGACAAACACAAAAAACCGCAGGCGTCATGCCTGCGGTACAAATCACTGATAGACTCAGCAGTTCGTTTTGACAGGTGACGCAAGGACTCGCACACAATCATATAGTGGTGCCATCTGCGTCTCCTTATCTACAATAAGCCAAAGTTGACGCATTGTATCAGCTGCACTCACCAAAGTCAATTCTTACAAGTGTCGCTGAATAAGGCTCGTCGCATCAGCCACACCAGATACCGCTAATTCACCGAGTTGCACTGTACGCATACGTTGCCGAAAACGTGCATCTGCATCCACACGCGCTAGTGCGTCAACCAACAAATCAGATTGGACCAAATGACGACTTATTACGGCTGGAGTAAGTTGTGCGTTAAATACGCGCTTTGCCCAATCAAACTGATCTATCCCTCGAGGCACAATAATCATCGGCACGCCGGCCGCCAAACAGGCATGTGTAGTACCTGCACCACCATGATGAATCACCACTGATGCGCGGGCAAACACCTGTTGATGGTTCAAATCATCGCTTACCAACAACACCTCTTGAGGCACAGACATCGACGCGAGTTGCGTAGGCACTTGAAGTAACAATCGGACACCCAACTGCATACACGCTTTTATCACCGATTCAAACAATGCGGGTGACTCATTGTTAGCAGGAGTACCAAACGTGGCCACCACAAATGGCGTGGGATCCTCCAAAAATCGCTGCACCGTGTCACTCGCTTGCGCATGCACCATAATGCCACCTAACCAGCCCGTGATAGCATGCTGGTGCGCCATATCAGACCATGGCGGAACTAGTTGACGACTAAATGCAAAAAACGCCGGCTGCTGATTGATGCGCGCAAGACCACCACCTGACCCCAATCCATGCATTTGCCACGATAGCCACATCATGCGATTCATCAGCTCGTGTGAGCATCGATTAAGCAATCGTGGTACCCGTACATTCAACATCGGCGAGGCAAAATCATGCGTTGGAGCTATTGGTTGAAAAACACCCCACACAATTGGCGTGAATCTACCAATCTGCGGATGGGCCACCCACTGTGACGCCACACCGGCTACAATCATGCGAGATTCCGCATGAAGATACGGTATTTCAGCCAATAACCGTTTGACGTATGGTCGCATC
>JBKCLM010000064.1:0-3116 GCA_046300655.1 Chloroflexota bacterium
ATGCTAATATTTTAGTTATATCGACATAGAAATTTTATATTTTTCAGCCATTTATTACGGATATGTAAGAAATTGCATATGTGGTAAGAAGCGATTATTACGAGAATTATGTGTTGATATAGGGAGCCGATTTGAGCGTTACATATGGATGATGGAGGGGGGGCTGTATGATTAATGGTAAGCACCACTCGTTACGACAGCGTTGGATAGTGTATATCTGTTTATTAGCGTGTTGTGGTTGGTTTGTGGCAGTGAATGTACAGACAACCGCGGCTCAGATTGCCCCACGCCCGACAGCGACGCCGACGGCGATTGTTGCAACAAGTAAGTATGACGCACAGCTAACGGCAGGTGATCCCAATCAGACGGTGCGTTTGATTGTACGTTTAGCAAATCCATGGGGTTACGAGCGGCGGTTGATGGCACGGCGTCAAGTCGATGTACGGCGTAGTCAAATTCGGCAGGCACAAAGTGACTTTGTTGGGCGGAACGGGACGCGTTTACAACGAGTAAATGGGCGTACGACAGTCATGCCGATGATTTTTGTGGAGGCGACGCGGGCGCAAATTCCGTTGTTAGCGCAAGATGCGAGTGTTGAATGGATTCAAGAGGATGTGTTTGCCAAGCCATTGATGAACGAAAGCACTGAGTTGATTGGGTCGCGGGTCGTCAACGAGAGTGGATTTGACGGCACTGGCACATCGGTGGCAGTGCTTGATAATGGTACATCGCATGATCATCCGTTTTTGGATGGTCAAGTTGTTGACGAGGCATGTTTTTCGACGACTGTGAGCACTGTGGCAAGTGTGTGTCCAAATGGATCTACATTTCAAACGGGGCTTGGGAGTGCTGCACCATATGGGACATGGGATCACGGCAATCACGTGTCAGGGACGGTGGCGGGCAAAATCATGACATCTGAGGGGCGTAATATTCGTGGTGTGGCGCCTGGTGCCAAGATTATCGGTGTGCAGGTGTTTTCGCGGGTGACGGCTACCAATGGTTCAGTTTCACTCACATCAGACCAGATTCGTGCATTTGATTGGTTGTATCTCAACATTAACAAGCCCGAATGGGGCACCCTTGCTGCGATTAACATGAGCCTAGGGGCTTCGGTGAAGAACAACACCGCATGTGACACTGACGTGCTGAAGCCCTACATTGACCAGTTTCGTCTTGATGGTGTTGCAACCGTGATTGCATCGGGTAACGATAGCTACACGGATGGAGTTGGGATACCTGCGTGTATCTCGTCGGCGATTACGGTTGGTGCGACCTACAGCAGTGCGACATTTGGTGGCCTTTTTACGGATTATATTGCCTCTTTCTCGAATTCACCGACTCCATCGGGGAATGCGCCAAATGCGCGTGGCGATCGAATCCTCGATTTGTTTGCACCTGGTACGGATATTTACTCGGCTGGTAATTCGTCGGGCGTATTTTCCACGAAACAAGGCACATCGATGGCGACGCCGCATGTGGCTGGCACGTTTGCGGTATTGCGTCAGTTACGGCCACAGGCGACGGTTGGTGAGTTGTTGCAGTTACTCCAAAGTACAGGTGCCACGGTGAATGCCAGTGGAGGGTTAACGATACCACGTATCAATGTACAAGCGGCAGCGGCTGCCGTGATCAATGTCACTCCTACAACTGTGCCAACGCGCACGGCCATTCCAACGCCATCAGCGGCACTTGGTCAAATTCAAGGGTGGGGAAGCACATCGGATAGTCAGGTGACGCCGCCTACTAGTGGGAGTGACTATCGGATTGTCGAAGGTGGTGCACTCTATAGTATGGCGCTCAAACAAGATGGTACGGTCGTTGCGTGGGGGCGTAACACCGATGGTGAAAGTACGGTGCCATCAGGCTTGAGTGACGTTGTTGACATCAGTGCCGGGTATTGGCATGCCTTGGCACTCAAGCGCGATGGCACGTTGGTTGGTTGGGGACTGAACGATGACGGTCAAGCCAGCATCCCTATGTATGCCGCAAATAACATCGTCAAAATCAGTGCCGGTAAATACCACAATCTGGTGTTGCGGAGTGACGGTACACTTGTGGGATGGGGTTACGACGGTAACTATGAAGCGACAGTACCAAGTGGACTCGCCAACGTTGTAGGAATCTCGGCAGGTGCACAGTACAGTATGGCCTTGAAATCAGACGGTACAGTGTATGTGTGGGGGAATGATACATACGGCGTTGTGTCGGGAATTCCCGCGAGTCTGACCAGTGGATCACCGGGGGTTGTACAGATTAGTGCCGGCGATAAACATGCTGTCGCGCTGAAATCAGACGGTACGGTGGTGGCGTGGGGTAGTAACTCACGTGGACAAACGTCGGTGCCTGCTGGATTGACGAACGTGGTGGCCATTGACGCACGGTACGATCATACGTTGGCGCTCAAGCAAGACGGCACGGTGGTGGCATGGGGACATAACACGAGTGGTCAATCAACCGTCCCTGGCACACTTGGTGCGGTTCGCCAAATCAGTGCTGGTGGATATCATAGTCTGACACTTTCGGGCATTTTACCAACAGCGACGGCGACGCGCACAGGTACGGCGACACGCACTGCGACGGTAACGGCGACGGCAACGGCAACCCGTACAGCGACGGCGACGGCGACGGCAACGGCAACGCGCACGGCAACCCGTACGGCAACACAAACAAGGACGCCCACAGAGACATCGATCACGACGGCAACGGCAACGCGCACGGCAACGCGCACGGCAACGCGCACGGCAACCCGCACAGCGACGCGTCCACCTGTTACCAAACCAGGGGCGTTCAATAAGGGTATGCCAGCTAATAATGCGACGGGGCGTCCTGTGACACTTATGCTCTCATGGGGTGCAAGTATCGGCGCCACGAGCTATGAGTATTGCGTGGCGCTGAGTGCGACGACGTGTACGACGTGGAAGAGCACCGGCACCGCTCGGGGTGTGACCGTGAGTAACTTACAGCGCAACAAGGCGTACTTCTGGCAAGTAAGGGCCAAGAACAGTGCCGGAATCACACTGGCCAACGGCGGCGTCTGGAAGTTCACCACGGTGCGGTAGGCATCACAACTGCTAACACAATGGGGGCACAGCTGTGCCCCCATCTGCATACCC
>JBKCLM010000065.1:0-8545 GCA_046300655.1 Chloroflexota bacterium
ATTGGTGGCAGTAGCAGACCTGCTCTACACACACGGCGAACACACCCTGCCCAAACGCTGGTCACTCTACACCACCAGCTTCAGGCAACAACCGCGCCAGCCCCATCCAGATCAGGTGAGCAGTGCCTACATCGTCATCGATCGGCCACCACGTGGCGGGGGGATTTATGTCAGTATCGATGGCCCAGCCCAACAACTGGTGGTGGCATTGCAGTTGGCACCTCGCTTGCGCGAGGCCTTGCGACGCGTGCTGGCCACCGATGAGCGGATTGCATCGCTCCTATCCACCTGTAACGACGTGCGCTTTCGCGGGGTCAATCACGGCGATCAATCACTACTGCCGTGGTATGAACGGTATGTGAGCCAGCGACGCCCGAGCCCACTCTTATGTGGCTTTCAGCGGCCACTCAACGACCCCGAGGTAACCACGCCAGCGATTGGTGATTGGATTCGCGACCATTTTGGCAGGTTGCTGACACTCCACGATGCAATTATTCAGCAGGTCATCGCGCCAGCACCACGCATCCGTGAGTCAACGGTACAGTACGATACGGCGCCGGCGCTCGATGTCGTCTGTCAGCGTATCGCCCAGAGTGGCGTCATCATGCCCGAGTCCGTGATTCGGCAGTTGCACCTGAGTCTACAACAACGCCCATTTGCGATTTTGGCAGGACCACCCGGCGTCGGCAAAAGCCTGCTGGCTCGGCGCTATGCCGATGCCTTATACGGCGCCGACGCCCACACCGACAATCCGGCCTTTTTGCGCGTGGCCGTCCAGCCCGATTGGCACCATGCCCGCGATATTTTGGGGTATTACAATGCCCTAGCTGATGTGTTCCAACCGACGCCATTGACACGCCTGTTGCTCGAGGCCTTGCGCAAGCCGAGTCAGCCGTTTGTGGTCTGCCTCGATGAGATGAACCTGGCCCGACCCGAGTATTACTTGGCGCCGATTTTGTCTGCTAGTGAAAGCGTGGACCGCCTGATTGACCTCGGCATCCCCGGGCATCAGGCCCGCTTGAGCGATGGCGAGAGCATCCAAAATCCCCTGCCGCTGGCGCGCAACATTTTTTGGATTGGCACCGTCAATCAAGATGAATCTACCTATGACGTAACACCGAGGATTCTCGATCGCATGCATCTCATCGACATGCCAGCTGTTGATCTCGCCGCCTGGCGCGCCAGTTGGCCACACCCCATCAACGCCCGCCAGTGGCAGACGGTGGTAACGATCCAGCGCTGGCTGGTCACCATCGATCGCCCGTTCGGCTACCGGAGCCTGAGTGATTTGTGGGGGATTGTGGCACACGCAGATGGGGCACCCCAGGCGGATATGCTGTTTGATGAGCAGTTACGTCAGCGCCTCAGCAGTCGCCTCAAAGGGCAACGGTCGCTGACGCTGTGGCAACAGATGAGTGATGCAGTGGCTGATTATCCTCTCACGGCTCAGCGGATTGCGCAGTTGCGCGAGCAACTCCAACGGAGTGGATTCGCCCAGCCGTAAGGCACGGATAGTATCAGAGCGCGGGAATCTTTAAAGAAGAAAGAGAAACAACGCGATGGACATGATTGTGAATTGCTTGTGCTTGCTTGGTATGATCTGGGCTGCCTCAGCGGTCATTAATGCCTTCCGCGGCCGTCGCCGCCCCATGGGGGGTAGCTACCCCGGCTCCGGCTACAACAACGGCCCCGGTTGGGGTGGTGTGCTCGGCGGCCTCGGACTCGGCTGGTTGCTCGGTAGTGCCTGGCAACAGAATCAAGATGAAGCCACCTACCAAGAGCAACTCGACACTCAACAGGCCTACATGGAGGACAGCTACGGCGTCGAGAACGACTGGGGCAGTCAGGATACCGGCAGCGACTGGGGTGGCGGTGGTGATTGGGGTGGTGATGGTGGCGGCGGCTGGGGCGACTCATCAGACTAATCATCGCCCCGCCATATAGACACGTTAGGGCATACTGGTCAACTGGACCAACGCCTCGAGCACCCGCGCCTGTTGGACAGCATCCATGGTCAGATAGCGTTGTTTGCCGCGTGCGCCCGGCACAAATGTGGTGAACCCGTCAGCGGCCACGACCACCTTGCCGGGCTGACTCAGGCCGAAGTACCCACGCTCCGGCAGGACTGCATATAGTGCCGTGGCCAAATCCCAACACGGGCGCTCCTCGTCGGGCGCACAATAGGCGTTGTAGGCCTCGACAATGATATGGCGCTCACGATAGCCGAAGTCGGTGGCAATCGAGATGCGCGGGTAGCGCAAGGCCCAGCCAATCTCGAACCCACCCCAGACAATCGGCGTCGGCCATTTGGCCGCAACCTTTTGCATGGCCGGGATGTCGTTGATGACATTAAACTCCAGAAAACGCGGGTGGCCGTCAATCGGCGCAAACGCCCCGGCCATGACCGAGAGTAGGCGCACTTTGCGTTTGACCAAGGCAACGTCTGCCGGGTCGTCGAGCATGGCAGCGATGTTGGTGGCAAAGCCGATTTGCACGATGGAGACGCTCTGATCGGGCAGGCGCATCAATGTATTGCGCAGGAGCGGCAGGGCATCGGGCGCCGTGCGCGGTTTGTAACGGTGTGGCCACTGCGCGCCCACGTGCAAAAAGCGATTTTCGGCAGAGGGAGGGCCATCACGCATCACGCCGACGGGGATGGTGCCCCGGCCATAAAACTGATTGATGGCCGCACACAGCTGGGCGGCATCGTGGCCCGGGCGCGACAATATTACCGCCTCGAGCTGACAATGGCCACGATCCTGCAGATTGTGGAGCACGGCCATCGCCAAGGCGTCGTCGACGTCGTTGCCCATGTCGGTATCAAGAATGATGTGGTGCATCGTTGCACTCCTTTGCGGTAGGTGGATATCGCTATGATACCGCAGAGTGCAAGTGTAGGTAGTTGATTACCACGAATCACCACCTGCATACATCACACATCCTGAGTTGATCGAATAAATCGACTGTATTGCCGTGCCTTGGCTGTTCCAAGAGACAATAAATCGCGCAGAGGCATTTTCCGTATTAAAAATCTGCAACACCGCATCTCGTCGATTATTCCACATCGTAATCCACTGCGAATACGCATAGTTACTGGTGTAATACATTTCGTCAAACACACGAATTAACTCGGCACGCACATCCTCATTACTCTTTGCAGCCATGACTTCAGACTCATTTGCCGTAACTGAACACATTGCGCGTGACACAAACGACTCAGCCGCATTCATCCGTGTACGGTAGTCGTTCATTGTTTTGGCGTTGCGAGTAGCTTCATCCTCGAGTTGATCGACACGCACAGTTAATTCGTCGTTGGCAGCCGTAGCGCTATTCAATGACACCACCACATCGTTATATTGGGTAATGGTGGTAGCAAGGCGCGTTTGGGTGTCGGTGATGGTTTGTGCTTGTTTGGTCATCGTCAGCTGTTGCTGATTATTTTTGACGAAAAGACTAAAACTGGTATAGCCCAGCACCGCGTTGGCGATGACACTCAGAACCAATAGTGCGACGAGAATGATGGTCGTTGTACGCATGAAAGACTCCAGTTTTATGGCAATGTCCTAGACGTAATTGCTTCTAGAACATCGCATACGTTCATTTAGCGCAATTTAGCGGTCACCGGTGTACATGACACAGCCGGCATTAATATCGTAGATTGTTTGAATGGAACGTTGATTGTTTGTCCACGCAATGATAGTTTTGGTAAGTCCATCGTTCCACGATGTCGTCAACATCGTTGTTTTGCTATCAGCATTCCAAATCGGTGCAAAACTTGAGCGGATGACAGTACCATCATACATCGCACGTAACGCCGTCAACACAGATGATCGTACATCTTCATTCTTTGTCGCCGCGAATGCTTTTAATTCATCCACCATGACAGGACATTTGGCTCGTGACACAAAGTAATCCGCTTTCGACAAACGATCGCGATAATTATTCAAATCGCGTTTGTAGGTTTCTTCGGCAGCCAGTAAACGGGCGATGTCATTCTGTTGCGTCGTAATAACATTATTGGCCGATTTGATTTGCTCCGTGGCCTCGTTATATTGGGTAACAATCTCATTAATACGAGTCTGCTTTTGCGCAACAGTATTCTGTAGTTCAATAATCTGTCGATTGTAATCCAGTACAAGCGTTCCAAGTACAGTATTCCCTGCCAAGCTTGCGAGTAAAAGTATACCTAAGACTATCGACAATGCACGCATATTCCACCTCATTAATTACATAAATACGTAATTAATGATATTCAATGTGTGCTATTTGTCAACTTGCAGAGCGTCATGCCTCATCTTGTGTGCGTGGGCCGTGCCATTCGCTGATGCGTTGGTCTTGGCGCAGGGAGAGGCGGCGGTGGTGCATACCATGCAGGATGGCTGCTGGTGTAGGGTGTTGTACTGCCAGACTCGTGTGCGCCTCGTGATAAAAGACTTGAGGCAAGAGGTGATTTTCGTGCCGTAAATAGGCATCATGCCACCATGATTGCAGGCGATCGGCGGAGGCATCGAGCAACGAGGCACTCACTAGGCGATCGCGTTTTTGGTGTTGATTCACCTGGCGATTGGCCGGCACCAGGTTCCACAAATCGCCGTTTGGCCAGGCCGCCCATGGGAACACGTGATCGATATCGACGGTACTTGTCGTCAAGCGCTTGCCACTCCAGACGCAGTACAGGGGGTGATTGCGTTCAAGCAGGCGTTCAACTTGTTGCTTGGCCCTGAGAACCGTCCGTTCGGGGTCAATCCAAACCATGGCTTGATTCATTTTGTGCATATCAAGTTCGCGACCTTGCCCTTGGGCATAGGCGGTCATCAGCTTTTGCCATTCCCAAATGATAGCCGGCTCGAGCCAAGCACTAAAACGCATCATACTCAGCCAAATATGCCGTGGGAGTGTGAATGAGCCATACGACCATAACAACTGCTCATCAATGGTGACCATACTCTGCGCACGCACGGCGCGACCACGCGTTACCTCAAAAATCGGGCGATTATCGTCGTAGCGCGTATAGTTGACCGGCATCTTTTGGATGACATCACAGACATCTTTGATGGCGGTATGGAGCGCAGTGGCCAAATCGCCCCCAAACTGCATGCCAATGCGTAAATCTCCAGCGATATGCAGTGGGATTGCCTGATAGGCGGGAGTTGCAAAGCCAAGGCGATCGCCGGTGTGGAGATTCACCGAGGATTGGGGGAAGTGTTGATGTGTCAGCGGCAGATACAGCCGCATCCAATACAAACCAAACAGCCCAAATGGCAGTGTCACCGTCTCGCGCTCAACATCATGTACGGCCAACCCAGGTGCCGAATCAGCAATACGCACCAACGTCCGCAATAAACCGAGTTTGTAGGTGGACGACTTGCGGTCATTCAGGATGACATGTCGGAGCAACGGCAATGCGCCCGTACCGTCATCAGGGATGCGCAGTGCAAGTTGGAGCCAACGCACATCGCGCCCCGACTGATCCGCATCAAGCGCATCGACCTCGATGGCTAGGCCGTGCTCGCGTGCAAGCTGATGGAGTTCGTCATAGGCGACGGCATATTTGCCACGCACCTCGTCATGGACGTCAACTTGAACAGTCAGGCAGAGCAATCCACCTGGCTTTAGCAGACCCAGTACTTTGCGAAAGGCACGGGCGCGCTGGCGCGGCGGCACGAACATCCAGACGGCATTGAGCAACACCACATCAAACTGATAATTCCGTTGATAGATCTGTTCAAGATTGGGCAGACTATCGTTGACCCACTCGATGTACTGGTGGTTGTGATAGTGCTGGGCGTATTCACGCATGGTGTGTGACGGCTCAACGGCAATCACATGATGACCTAGCGAGGCCAACCAGTGTGCGTCACGGCCACTACCGGCACCAATATCAAGGATGAGGCATGGTTCAGACGGAAGCAAAGGTTTGAGCCACGCATTCAGCGCATCGGGCTGGTGACGATCATATTGCACAGCCCAATCACGGCCATGGGCGTCATACCAGTTGATGGCAGTGGATTCTTCGGACATGACATGATCCAATCAACAATACACACATCATGTCCCTACTCTACCATAGATACGTTATGTCGGAATACGGACAGGTAGAGGCGCCGCAAGCGACGCCCCTACCTATATCTAGTCTCGTGGTGATAACTACCGCTCTTTGAGGGTGGCCAAAAAGTCACGAGCCATCGTGCCCCAGGCCTCACGCGTCCGGCGTAGTTGATCCTCGAGGCGTGCATCGTAGCGCGACTCATCCTCCATCCGGGCCCACGAGAAGAAGAGCATCTCGAGGGCGATTTTGGTACGGCGCAGGCGCTCCACCTCAGGATACGGATTGGCACGACTCTCATCAAGCATCACAAACAGCACATCATAGGCTGGGTGGTTACGATTGAGCGTGACATGCAAAACACCACCGACATCGCGCACGCTAAATAGTGCAGATGAGTCGAGGAAGTCAGATGTAATATGTGCGCGCAATCCTTGTCTCACTATTTCATGGGCAATTTGGACTGCATCAGGTTGCGGAGTCCCCGATCGCACCAACACATCGACATTTTGTTCGACCCGTTGTGCGTCATTTGTTGTGCGCAACGTTTTGTCGCTCGCCGATTCGCTGCCATCGTTGACACGCGTATTAATTGCAGTGGTAGCAAACTGCGTACTTGCAGGAGTTACGACCGTATCAGATGTGCGATGCCCCTTGGTTTGTTGTGCAAGTGTGCGCCGTACTTTGCTCAGCGTGTTACGCACCGCTTTGAGCACCGGTAACAAGTGTTCATGCTCCTCGGATTCGAACACACTCCCATCTTTGCCGGACACATCTTTGTGATTGAGCACCTCGCGGAGGATGACAGCGGCCTGCTTGTTGTTCGTCACGCCGAACACCTCATCCAGTGCCGGTGGAAACTGAATCTCCATGCCCCACCAACGCTCAACCGGGTCATGTTGGATGACTTGCCCTTCATCCATGTCAAGCTCGCGCCCAGCACGGACAATCGAGATGCCGACGTTTTTGGCTACATGCTTACCATATTCAGTCGCACCCGGCAACGCATCAGCGCGAATCTCGTCACGCGCGATGGTTGTCCGCACCCAAACCTGATGCTCCGCACCATGCATGTCTTCAACTGCAATGACTAATGGCTCACCAAACTCCTTAAACAACGGCTCCCTGTTCCATGGCGCAGGCAACGTATGATATGGAATCAAATGTAACGGATCATTAGGATGGATAAACGTGTTGATGTATTGAAAATCTTTGTGGTATACATCATTGACACGGCCACGCGTATCAGCCTCAACATGAAAGCTCGCCATGCGGATTTTGACTGTTTTATCCGCAATAAAGTGCCGATACATGCGACCAACTAACAGTTCAGAGTTTTTGATAATGGAGCCGCTCGTCTTCCATGTGGCCCGATCGATATTTGACCATACAACGAGTGTGCCACTATTGCCGACTTGCTCAGTGCGCTTGAGCCACATGGTCGGCACCGAGCTGTGCTTGGGGATAGGGACCTCGCTGGTGCGCCGATGCTCAATGTCATCCAAATCGAGATACGTGTAATGAGCCTTCGTGATGTCGCCTTGCCACGACCAGACCTCGACGCGCCGACATTGCGAGACCGAGGCGCTGGGTAGGCCCATACCAAAACGCCCCATGCCGTCACGCTTGTTTGCATCGAGGCGCGTGCCGTTGCCGAACTGCAAGGCCATGCGCAATACCTCGGCATTCATGCCCGAGCCGTTATCAATGACGGCTATTTGATAAATCCGGCGCTTCTCGCGCTCGGTCACCAACTCATAGCGCTCGGCCAACAACACCTCGACCTGCGTAGCCCCCGCTTGAATCGAATTATCAATTAGCTCGGCCAAAGCGTAGGCCATGTTTTTGTAGCCGTTATCGCGCATCGCTTTGACGGCCAAATGCGCCGGAATAATGGCAAAATCAGTCATCGGTTATTCCTCCACTTTTAACCATTGCATCATGCGATCATGAAAAATCTCTAACATGCGTTTTGTGCGTCGCTCGACCAAATCAGCATTCCAGGTCCCATCTATGCCGACAGAAACGATAGGGTCCATGTGGCCGGCATAGGTTGAACGATTGAGTAATTGCACAGTCGATTTTTGGAGAGTAATGCCCTTATGCGCCAGTTCTTCAACAAGTTGTGTACGCAAATCTGGATTGTTGAGTGCCAAATATTGATAATATGTCCACTTCATTGGCCACGTATTGTTGTGTAACGATGAATTTAAATCGAGCGGCATGAGCACTAAGTTGCCCAATGAATCTACAAGATTACTTTGTGGGTCATACAAACGTGCATCCCATCCCGCAGTTTGCTTTTGAGGTGCGATATGTTCGATAGTTTTTAGATCACGCGAACGCCAATGAACAAGGGTCGCATAGGGTTGGTACCCGTTTGCTCCTTTCTGCATCAACCCAGGATGATGTGTATCGTGACTAGTTTGGTGTGACACCATCAATAAGATGAATCGTGTAATATCCTTCATTCGCCGTGCACGAATCTGACTCGCTTCA
>JBKCLM010000066.1:0-22320 GCA_046300655.1 Chloroflexota bacterium
GCATCCTCGCGTGAGCGGATATTCCACTCGCGCCACGGCGCAATCACCTTGAGTTGTGGTGCGTAGACCATGTAGGTCAACTCGAAGCGCACTTGGTCGTTGCCCTTACCGGTACAACCGTGTGACAAGGCATCAGCACCCTCTTGCAAGGCGATCTCGGCTTGGCGCTTGGCAATCAATGGGCGTGCCACTGATGTGCCGAGCAAGTACAAGCGCTCGTAGGTTGCGCCTGATTGAATGAGGGGGAAGAGGTAATCGCGCACGAACACTTCACGCAAGTCCTGGACATAGCACTTCGAGGCGCCGCTGGCGATGGCCTTCTCTTCGATACCGACCAATTCGTCATCTTGACCTAAATGGCCACAATAGCAGATGACCTCTGGGTTGCCGTAGTTCTGCTTCAACCACGGCACAATGATGCTGGTATCAAGACCACCTGAATAAGCCAGCACGACCTTCTTGACTTTGGGACGCTCCATGTGACCACTCCTTTTGTGTTATGTAAACAAAAGCTCTACATCATCACGGGTCAACGTTTTCACTCCGCCCCGTTCTGGCGTAATAAGCTGACTTACCAATTCTCGTTTGCGCTCCTGCAGTTGTAGAATCTTCTCCTCCACTGAATCGCGCACCACCATCTTATACACCATCACCGGTCGGGTCTGGCCAATCCGGTGCGTCCGATCAGTCGCTTGCATCTCAACTGCCGGATTCCACCACGGGTCAACATGAATCACATAGTCTGCAGCCGTCAAGTTCAGTCCCACACCACCAGCGCGCAAACTAATCAAAAAGAACGAGAAGCGATCATCGTGTTGGAATGAGTCAATAATCCGTTGTCGGTCACGCGTCCGCCCATCAAGATAGGCATACTCAATCCCGCGTGCATCCAGCGCCTCACGCACAATTGTCAGCATCTGCACAAACTGCGAGAAGATGAGCGCCCGATGCCCCGATGCTTTGAGCGTCTCAATCGTATCGAGCAACGTCTCAAATTTGGCCGATGTACCGGCGCTCTTCGGGTCAATCAAGCGCGGGTGGTTACAAATCTGGCGCAAGCGCAACAAGCCCTCGAGCATCTTGACCCGCGCCTGTTGTTGCCCAGCTGTATCAATCAGACCCAATAACAACGCCCGGTAGTGATCGCGCTGGGCGTTGTACAACTTGCGCTGCTCGGCATCCATTTCGCTCATCAACACGTGTTCGGTGCGCGACGGCAAGTCGGGCGCGACTTGGTCTTTGGTGCGGCGCAAAATGAACGGGTAGGTCAAGCGCTTGAGCAATTTGAGCGCTGCCTCACGACCGTCACCATCGCGCGTGAAGGTATCGCGGAACATCTCGGCACTACCCAATAACCCCGGATTGAGGAACGAGAACTGCGACCACAATTCCACCGCACTATTCTCAATCGGCGTGCCCGTCAACGATAAGCGCCGATCGCTCTGCAAACGTCGCACCGCCCGGGCAGTCTCTGCCGACGGGTTTTTAATGGCCTGCGACTCATCAAGGATGATGTACTGGAATCGGTACTGCGATAACATATCGACATCACGCAACATGGTGCCGTATGTCGTCAACACCACGTCATATGTATCGAATATTTTGTTACTCTTGCTCCGCCCCTGATCGATGTGCGTCAATAACGTCAATTGTGGCGTAAAGCGTTGAGCTTCGCGTTGCCAGTTGTAGATTAACGAACGTGGCATCACAATCAAAACCGCCGGAGCGTGCAGATTACGTTCGCGCATGGACTGCACAAACGCCAGCGTTTGGATAGTTTTGCCGACACCCATATCATCAGCCAAACACCCACCAAAACCGTACGTATTAAGGAAATGCAACCAGTCGTAGCCCGCTTTTTGATAGCTCCGCAATGTCCCCGTGAAGCCAACCGGCAACGCTTGTGGCTCAATCTGACTAAACAAGCGCAACTGATTACGCCGTGCCTCAAACTGGGCATCAACCACCGCATGATGAGATTCTTGGACCAACTGATCCACCACTGCCGCTTGGGCACCGGCATAGCGCATCGTCTCGTCACGCTCGCTCCCCATGGCAAAAATCGGCGCAAGGCGTTGGGCAAACTCAGTCGGCACCAAACCAAGTGAACCGTCGGGCAACAAAATATAACGCTCACGGCGCATCACTGCCCGACGTACGGTCATCAAATCAACTGACAACTCGCCAAAATTCACTACCGCCGATACATCAAACCAGTCGATAGTTGAATTAACCTGCACACGGATTTGGGGTGTATCAGTGCGCATCTGCACAGTCACTAAGTTTGCTTCGCCACGAATCTGCATGCCACTCGAAGCGAGGAATCCGATAATCCGCACCATAAAATCAGTCGCAGACATCACCCGTCGCACACGGAAACAGCCGTCATCGTTGAGTCGTAGCCCTTGCTGTTCAAGCAACGCAATTGCCGCTTTTTCGGTATCAACATCGCGCTTGATACGCACGAGGTGCAACTCCTCGGCACCGTGCAACACTGCGTGACGCGGGTAGCTTTCGTCAAACGGCAATTCATACTCGGCATAGCCAAAGTCAACTGTCACATGCAATCCACCCGCATATTCGCCAAGGGTGATAATCACTTCGGGCTCAAGCCCAATCTCATCCCAACGCAATGCCGCACCACACAGGGGCACACGCTGAGCGAGCTCAAGCAAGCGTTGATCAAAGCGTTCGCGGTCTTGAGCCTGAACGCGGAGTTGCGGTGTCTGGAGCAGCTGGTCAATCATCGGTGTACGTTCGCCAATGCATACGAGGCTTTGACCAGTCAACAGCCAATGCGGTGCAAACGGTAATACCGTCCGATTAGCCATGTCAACCGTAATCGTCTGTTGTGCGGTATAGACGATACTTTGGAGCACCAAATCTGCGCCATCATCATCACATGCCAACTGCATTTCACCAACGGCACCAATCACCTGCACCGGCTGATTAAAGTGCAACGATTGACGAACAATATACACCTGCTGGCCACCAAGCAAGGCCAGTGAGCCCGCAAACAGCCACGCTCGCTGTGCAGGTTGTGCACCTTGGATGGTTTGTTCACACAACATGGCAGCTGCTTGTAACATAGCGGGAGGCGTAAGAGGGTAACCAGCTGGCGTTGGCGGGGCACGGAGCGGGCGGATATCAGCACCAAGCCAATCATCGCGACCAGTCCGTGGGGTTACACTGGCCGGCACGATGGCCCAACCTTCCTCGCCGACACCAAATGGATGATTGGCATGCAAAAAGAAACAAATCTGTGCCACATTCGTAGTGGGCACTGATGCACGCGACTTATCAGGCACCGCAAACAACGTCTCCCACGCTTGTGGCGGATTAGTCGTCATATGTGCCAGCAGTGCAGTCATCGCAGCTACACGATGCAAACAAGGCCCCTCGTCACGATGGGCACACTCACACAATGTGGTTACACGCCCAGCAATAATCATGGTGGTAACCCGGTAGGCCCGCGATGTATCATCGACCAGAATCGTCGCCGAATTGGCCGTCACTTGCTCCACAGTTACCCCACCACGCGCATGCAACTCCGCCGCACGCCGCCGCGCTCCTGGCGGCACCGCCGCCAGGAACTGTTCAAGCTGCGCTGGAGTAATAAGTTGCACCCGCGTCGTGGTCATTGCTTAGCGTCCCTTGGCAATCCCGTAGTGATCCTGCAATGAGCGCACCGTCAACGTGCGTTGCTGCAACTCACGAATACCAGCGACCGTCGCAGCGGCACCGGTCAACGTCGTGACCAGCATCACCCCATACCGAATCGCTGCTGCCCGCAAGGCCTGCCCATCGGCATACGCCTGTGGGCCAAGTGGTGTGCTAATCACCAACTGCACCTTGCCTTGCGCCAACAAGTCAGCCGTGTGTGGCGAGCCATCCGAAATCTTGTTGACGGTTGTCACATCGATTCCTGCCGTCTGCAACATGTCAGCCGTGCCCTTGGTGGCATACAAGGCGAAGCCAAGTTGCGCCAAATCGCGGGCAATCTTGACGATAGCGTTTTTGTCGTTGTCGTTGACCGTCAACAACGCCCCACCCTTGGTGGGGATGCGCTGATTAGCGCCCATCTCGGCCTTGGCAAAGGCCAAACCGAAGTTCGAGGCGTGCCCCATCACCTCACCCGTCGAACGCATCTCGGGGCTCAACATGATGGCTGCGCCCGGGAACTTGTCGAACGGCAAGACCGCCTCTTTAACAAAGAACCCATCAACCTTCGGCTCCTCGGTAAACCCAAGCTCAACCAGCGTCTTACCGGCTGCCACCATGGCGGCAATCCGCGCCAGCGGATAACCCGTCGCTTTGGCAATAAACGGCACCGTCCGCGACGAACGTGGGTTGACCTCGATCACATACACCACATCGTCCTTGATGGCGTATTGCACGTTCATCAGACCCTTGACGTTCAGTGCCAGACCAATGCGAACTGTCGTATCGCGAATAATCTCGAGATGGTAGGCGCTAATCTTGTATGGCGGCAACACCATGGCTGAATCGCCTGAGTGTACACCGGCCTCTTCGACATGCTCCATGATGCCAGCAATCACCATCCGCTCGCCATCACCGATGGCATCGACATCCACCTCAAAGGCATCTTCGAGGTATTTGTCAATCAACACCGGTGCACCGGCACTGACCACCGTCGCCTCGGCAATAAAGCGCTCGAAGCTCTCGTCGTCATAGGCAATCGCCATGGCGCGTCCGCCGAGCACGTAACTCGGGCGCACCAACACTGGGAACCCGATGCGGTGCGCAATCGCTCGTGCATCCGCCAGCGTCGAGGCCATACCACTCGGTGGCTGCTCAACACCCAAACTCCGCAACAAATCACCAAAGCGACCACGCTCTTCAGCCAAGTCGATGGCATCTGGTGACGTGCCCCAAATCGGCACGCCCGCACCCTCGAGCCCATTGGCCAAGTTGAGCGGCGTCTGCCCACCGAACTGCACCAAGGCTGGTACATGGCGTACCGCCGGCCCAAAGTCAGCCCCGGCCTCACGGTCATAAATATTCAACACGTCCTCGAGCGTCA
Source organism: Chloroflexota bacterium (assembly GCA_046300655.1). GTDB lineage: Bacteria > Chloroflexota > Chloroflexia > Chloroflexales > Roseiflexaceae > UBA965. The sequence goes on from JBKCLM010000066.1 coordinate 5,045, forward strand.
ATGGCTCGAAGTACAATCGATCAGCCGTGTCATAGTCGGTCGAAACCGTCTCAGGATTACAGTTGATCATGATGGTCTCGATGTTCATATCGCGCAAGGCAAAACAGGCATGCACACAACAGTAGTCAAACTCGATACCTTGACCGATACGGTTTGGCCCACCACCGATAATCATCGCCTTGGGCCGATCGGTGACATTCGCCTCATCACTACCGGGCTGGCGACTATAGGTGCTGTAGAAGTACGGCGTGTCCGCAGCGAACTCGGCCGCACACGTGTCAATCTTGCGATAGACCGGCACTACTTTGGCGTTTTTGCGGGCTTGACGCACCTGCATTGCCGTCGGTTTATCTGACAACAAGCCGGCAATTTGCGGGTCTGAGAAGCCGTATTCTTTTGCGGTAAATAACAAATCATACGGCAAGGTGCTCAAGGCATACTTGCTCAGCTCGCGCTCGACTTCGACAATCTCGACAAATTGCTCAACGAACCACGGATCATAGCCGGTACGCTGACAAATCGACTCAATGCTGGCCCCCGCCCGAATCTCGTCACACACGCGGAAGATGCGGCGTGGCGTCGGGATGCTAATATCGTCGTCACCGACGACTTTGACTTGATTGCTCCCCACAAAACCCGTCGCGCCGATTTCGAGGCCACGCATGGCTTTCTGGAATGCTTCAGCAAACGTACCACCAATGGCCATCACCTCGCCCACGCTCTTCATCTGCGGGCCGAGCACCGGATTGACACCCGGGAACTTCTCGAACGCCCAGCGTGGTACCTTGACCACCACATAGTCGAGGCTCGGCTCAAACGAAGCCGGCGTCAACTTGGTGATGTCGTTGGGAATTTCGTCGAGCGTATAACCGACCGCCAACAAGGCGGCTATTTTGGCAATCGGGAACCCGGTCGCTTTCGAGGCCAAGGCCGACGAACGACTGACGCGTGGGTTCATCTCGATGACGAACGGCGTGCCGGTCTTGGGGTCAACCGAGAACTGGATGTTCGAACCACCCGTCTCGACACCCACCGTACGAATAATCAACTTGGCCATTTCGCGCAAGCGCTGGAGTTCGCGGTCGGTCAACGTCATCGCCGGAGCCACGGTTATCGAGTCGCCGGTGTGAACACCCATGGCGTCGAGGTTTTCGATTGTACAGACCACCACAAAGTTATCCGCTTTGTCGCGCATAACCTCAAGCTCGTACTCTTTCCAACCAATTACTGACTGCTCGATCAAGACCTGCGTCACCGGCGAGGCGCGCAAGCCGCGCTCCGAGATCTCGCGCAGTTGGGCCTCGTCGTAGGCGATACCGCCGCCGCTCCCACCGAGGGTGAACGACGGGCGAATCAAGACGGGGTAGTCGATCTTGTTGGCAACTTCAACCGCACGCTCGACGGTCGTAACCGTCTCGCCGAGGGGCACGCCGAGTCCAATCTCGAGCATGGCTTGCTTAAACAGCTCGCGGTCCTCGGCGAGGGCGATGGCGGTGGGTGTGGCACCGATGAGTTGGACGTTGTACTTCTCAAGAATGCCCAACTCGTGCAGCTTCATCGCCAAATTAAGGCCTGTTTGGCCACCGACGGTGGGCAGAATGGCATCGGGCTTCTCTTTGATGAGAATCTGCTCAACCGCCTCAGGAGTCAACGGCTCGATGTAGGTGGCGTCGGCAAACTGCGGGTCGGTCATGATGGTAGCCGGATTAGAGTTGACCAAAATGACGCGGTAGCCCTCGCGGCGCAACACCTTACAGGCTTGCACGCCGGAGTAGTCAAATTCACAGGCTTGGCCGATGACAATTGGACCAGAGCCAATAATCAAAATGCTTTTGATGTCGGTACGCTTTGGCATCTCCTACCCTTCCATCAGCGCTACAAAACGATCGAACAAGTAGGATGCATCGTGCGGACCAGGCGCAGCCTCGGGGTGATACTGCACACCAAAGGCCTTGAGCGCAGGTGCCTCAAGACCCTCAACACACTGGTCGTTCAAATTGACATGCGTCACACCAGCGCCAGCCGGCAATGAATCTGCTGCCACTGCAAAACCATGGTTGTGACTTGAGATCTCCACCTTGCCGTAGGCCTTGACCGGCTGATTGGCACCGTGGTGGCCGAATGACAACTTGTAGGTGCTGCCGCCGAGGGCCAGACCCAAAATCTGATGCCCCAAACAGATGCCGAACATCGGCACTTTGCCCAACAGCTCCTTGGCCGAGGCGACGCCGTAGGTCACCATGGCGGGATCGCCAGGACCATTAGAGAGGAAGACGCCATCCGGCTTGAGGGCCAGTACGTCGCTCGCCGGCGTATTGGCGGGTACCACAGTGATGCGGATACCGCGCTCCGCCATCAAGCGCAAAATGTGGTGCTTGATGCCGAAGTCGTAGGCGACGACATGCAAGTTACGCGTGGCTTTGGTGCCACGTGAGCCAAGCCCCCACTCACCTACGCCGTCAACCCAGGTGTAGCTCTCGGGGCAGGTCACAAACGGCACCAAATCAAGCCCTTCCATGGTGGGGACAGATCGGGCAGTAGCTACCAACGCCTCATGATTGAGCTCAGTCGACGAAATCACACCGCGCATGGCACCAGCAGAACGAATATGGCGCACCAGTGCGCGCGTATCAACGCCCGTAATACCGACGATGCCTTGGGCGCGCATCTCGGCGTCGAGTGATGCATCGGCGCGCCAGTTGCTGACGCGTGGGCTCGCAGCCCGCACCACAAACCCTGAGAGCCACCATTTGCGGCTTTCGCCGTCTTCGTCGTTGACACCGGTATTACCAATGTGTGGCGCAGTCATCACGACAATCTGCCCAAAATACGACGGGTCTGACAGTACTTCTTGGTACCCGGTCATGGCGGTGTTGAACACCACTTCGCCCGTGCGTTGCCCAATCGCGCCAAACGCAAAGCCGGTCCAGATGGTCCCGTCTTCGAGTGCGAGCACGGCTGGCGTGCGTTGGAAACCTGCCTGCATGCCTTACTTTCCCTCCCCACTTGCGGAATTACGCCGCGTGGCAAATTCAATCACAACTGCTGTCTCATCGCACCGATCTTTGAGCGGACAAAGCACACAATCGCGCCAGACCTTCTCAGGGAAGCGTTCATGCTCGGTGACCACAAACCCCAGCCGCTCAAAAAACCCCACGGCGCGCGTCAGCGCAAACACCGTCGGGTAACCACGTCGTTGTGCTTCTTCAACTAATGACTTGACAATCTCGCCACCCACACCATAGCGTCGATACTCGGGCAACACTGCCAGTGAGCGCACCTCAACCAGCGCTGGCCCCATCTCGAGGAGTGAGCCAATGCCCACGACGCGACCTTGCACCTCGGCAACGAGCCAGTTACCAATCGAAACAGCGATGTTCTCGCGGGTTCGTGGCAATAAGTGCCCCAACGCCACGTTCTCATCAACCACAGCCTTGATGGCATCAACATCGACCATCGTCGCCAAGCGTACACTGACCAAATTGACGTCAGTTGGCGCCGTATGCACCTCACGAATGGTTGTCATTGTTGCCCTCCTTGTGCAATTACACACGTACCGGCATCAACGCCATTCGCTAGCTGCTCGAGCCCGTGCATATCAACGATGCGCGCTTGCGCCGCACCCGCCGCCAGCACTGCCAGGGCAGCCCGTACTTTGGGAATCATACCACCATATATCTCACCACTGCTGATGGCCTGTTCAACTTGCGCGGCCGTCAACTGCGGTTGCACCTGATCGGCCAACTTGACGCCTGGCACATTGGTGACAAACGTCACCTCGACGGCCACATTGCGCCCGTCGTTTGCCAAAGCGGCTGCCACCGCACCAGCTGCATCGTCAGCATTCACATTATAACTGCCATCACTGCCCAATGAAACAGGGGCAATCACCGGCACCACACCCGCATCAATTAATTGCCACAACACTGCACTGCGCACGGCGACCGGTTGGCCAACTCGCCCCAAATCACCCTCAGGATGATTCAGCTTGGTAACCTTGATGAGCCCACGGTCAACCCCTGACATGCCCCACGCATCGACGCCGGCGAGCGTAAGTGCCACCGTCAAGCGTGTATTCACGGCGCCGGCAAGAACCATCTCGGCGGCGGCCATGGCGGTGGCATCACTGACGCGCAACCCGGCCACAAAACGTGGTTCACCACCCAAGGCACTCTGAATTTGGCCAATCTCTTTGCCACCGCCATGCACCAAAACTGGTGCTGGCCGCATCGCGGCCACCGCCGCCGTCAATCGCGCCACGAAGGCCGCATCATCGATTTCGTTCCCGCCAATTTTGATGACACGCAGTGTGTTCAATCTGCCTTCTCCCGTTACAAGTCGTTGAGTTCGTAGGTATACCACACCGACCGCGTCGTCGGTAATGCATCATATAATCGTTGCGCAGTGTGATTGTCTGGCGCAGTCTGCCAGTGTACGCCGGCATATCCCTCGGATTTGGCCCATGTGTAGCAATGCGTAATCAACTGCCGCCCCAGCCCTTTTTTGCGCATCGCTGGTGCAACATACAAATCATTGAGCAAACACTGCCCCACTGCCGATACCGACGACAGCACACGATAGGCCGTGACAAATCCAACCGCTTGCCCATCATCGGTCAATGCAATCCATTGTGAGCCGAGTGCCGGATTATCGATGAGTTGACCGAAGTGTGCCCGATTGCGCGCCTCATCAGGTGTCGCCTGATAAAAGCGCTGATACTCAGCAATTAACGGCAACACGAGGTCGATATTGGTCCAGGTCACCGGCACAATCGTCACATTCATACACTTCCTACGCTCTCAGCATTCATGTGCCATATATAGGTATTACGCGTCGCGCAACGACTCTAGCGCCTTGCGATCCAACGTATAGTCAATCCAGGTGCGCCGCGTGGTCGGCAGTGAGTCGTACAAGCGTTGCGCCGTATGATTATCATCGGCGGTGCGCCAATAAACGCCGTTGTATCCTTCGGCTACTGCCCACTCCGCACAGTGAATAATCAGTTGTCGACCCACACCCCGTCCACGCACCGTAGGCACGACATATAGATCATTAAGCAAACAGCGCTCAACGGCGAGCGTCGACGATAACACGCGATACGCCGTCACAAATCCGACCGCCGCACTATCCTCATCCAATGCCAACCATTGCGCTCCTTGTGATGGGGCAGTTGCGAGTCGCCCGAAGTGGATGCGGTTGCGCTCATCACTAGGCTCTACCTTATAAAACCGCTGATAGTCCGCAATCAACGGCAATACCTGCTCAAGATTGTCGAGGGTCACGGGCACAATACGAATACTCACGCCAACCCCGCTGTTTCGTTCAAGCCACAGATGATGTTCATACACTGAATTGCTTGGGTAGCGGCACCTTTGGCCAAATTATCCACGCTCGACATGATAATCGCCGTGCCTGGTTGGCCCAGCGTGACCGAGATCGCACACATATTCGTGTTGGTCGTATGCGCCATCGCCGCAAGTTGTCCTGCCGGCAAAACGCGCACAAATGGCTCGTTGGCGTACGCCTCGGTGTACAACGCGCGCACGGCACTTTCGCTCAACGCGGGATCAATCTTGATATATAAGGCACTCAACATGCCACGCACCACCGGGATGAGGTGTGGATTGAACAAGACTGTCGGGGCTGCGCCGGCACTCAACTTGGCCAGCTCTTGCTCAATCTCACCCACGTGACGATGCACATGGCCGATATTGTACGGGGTCACAGTGTCGTGCGTCTCGGCAAACAACGTGTTCAACTTGGGGGCGCGCCCAGCACCTGAGATACCCGACTTTGCGTCAACAATCATCGTCGAGTCAGTCACCACTCCTGCTTTGAGGAGCGGCATTGCGCCCAAAATCACCGACGTCGGGTAACAACCCGGCGCAGCAACCAATTTGGCCCCTGCAATATTGGCACGATTAATCTCGGGGAGGCCGTAGGGGATTGGCAACATCTCGGGGAATTCGTGGGCGTGACCATACCACTTGGCATAGGTCTCGGGGGTATTTAGACGGAAGTCAGCCGAGAAATCGACCACCTTGGTACCGGCAGCCAGCGCCTTGACTGCCACCCGAGCCGCCGCACCGTGCGGCAAGGCCAATAACGCCACATCAACTTGATCGAATGGCGCATCGTCGACGGCGACCAACGGCGTATCAAGTGGCCCCGGGTAGACCTCGGCCAATGATTTGCCTGCTTGTGACTCAGACGTGGCAAAGACAATCTCCACATCACGATGCCGGCGCAGCCAACGTAAGGCCTCGTACCCAGCATATCCCGTCACCCCACAAATACCCACACGCACCATTGTGTTTGTCCTTTACTTCATACAAAAACCCCGGGGGCTTGATGCTCCCGGGGTGGTGTGGCTTGGCAGGTCGGTCGTATGTCTATTACAACCAAATGCACAACGCCGCCCCGGGTCCTGTTCGGACTCGTCGGCGGATAGTTCGTCGCAACACTCGGCTGTTCAACATCGATACGTCTTTCATAGGTGCAAGTGTACATCGAATTTACTGGTGTGTCAACCAATATATCCTGCATCATACTAGACAATACTTATTCAATAAGTATATACTACCATGACATGGTCACATCACGGTGCTACAGGAGATCATCATGCATCGACGTTCCTTGTTTATGATGAGTGGGAGCGCACTCGGACTCGCATTACTCACCGCATGTACACCGATGAGTACCGCCGTCACGACTGGATTTAATCTGGCTGTAGCCGCCTCACTCAAGGATGTAATGCAGGCACTTGATGCAGCATTCAGTCAACAAAACCCACGTCCAGCGGCCGTCTTACAGGCAGCCGGATCCGGTGCATTGGCCCAACAGATTATCGACGGCGCACGCTTTGATGTATTTGCCTCGGCCGACCGTATCGCGATGGCCAAGGTCGTCGACGCCAAGATTATCACTGCCGCCGATGTCGTCACACTTGCCACCGCAGACATGATTGTCGTAGCACATCCCAAGAGCACTGTCACACAGCTTGCCGATCTTACCAAACCAGGTATCAAGGTTGTGCTCGCCGACAGCACTGTCCCGGCCGGGCGCTATGCGCAGACCGCATTAACAAATTTGACGGCCGTCCATGGGGCCGATTATGTCACTCAGGTCAATGCTAACGTGGTCTCGCGTGAGGCGAATGTCCGCGCCGTCCTGCAAAAAGTCCAAAGCGGCGAAGCCGATGCAGGAGTTGTGTACACCGCAGATATCGCCAAATTATCTGACAAAATAATTCGGTCAATCCCTATTCCCAACGAATACGGCGTCAAAGCAGAATATGTTGCAGCAATCTTACCAAGGGCGCAGGCTGATACGCAGGCGTTTTTTGCGTTCATTCAAGGGAGTAGCGCTATCCCTATCTGGCGAGACTGCGGCTTTCGTGCATAATACAGAGTATGAAGCATCGCCATCTGATTGACATCGTCGCACTGCCCATGTTGCTCCTGCTCATTGTGCCACTCATCGGCTTGAGCAGTCGGAGCAGTTTGACAGATTTATGGCAGGCCGTATCAAGCCAGGAGTTGCAACAAGCGGTTTGGGTGACCGCAAACACGAGTCTGATGGCAATTCTGTGCGTTATTGTTGGTGGCACGCCACTTGCCGTCTGGCTTAGTCGACATCCCAATAGCCGATGGCGCACGTTTTTGGTCGATTTACCGGCCGTATTACCGCCGGCTGTGGCTGGTTTGGCGTTACTGGCCGTATTTGGCCGGACGGGCTGGCTTGGACCGACGCTGACGACTGTTGGCTGGCAGGTTCCTTTTACGCCGCTCGCCGTAGTATTGGCACAGACATTCGTGGCGGCTCCGTTGTACATCCGCAGTGCGAGTGCTGCGCTTCAAGGTGTCGATCACGACATCATCAATGCGGCCATGGTCGATGGTGCGTCGCGCTACGAGCTGTGGCGCTTTGTGATTGTGCCCCTAGCGATGCCCGGGTTACAAGCCGGGGTGGCAATGGCACTTGCGCGCGCCCTCGGTGAATTCGGTGCTACGGCGCTTTTTGCTGGGAGCATGCCGGGTCAAACGCGCACACTAGCGCTAGCAATCTATATCAACGCAGATTACGATAATGCGACCGCCATCGCCATGAGTTTGATTTTGATTGTAAGCGCAGTGGTGTTATTGCTTATCGTCAAGCGCGTCGAACCGACTCATTCATAACAAAACAAGGGGGAGCGGCAGGTGCCGCTCCCCCTTATATCATTCCACTACATCCCCGTAATCACACCAATCTCACCAACATGCATATTCGGGTGGACTTGAGTGTAATCGAGCACAAATCGCCCAATCGATAGCGCACCCCAGTAGTTGATTACGCCCTCGGTGATTGTCGGGATACACACGGCCTCACCGGCCACAACCGCACGCATATGCGCCTCGTCCCATTGATAATTGAGGCGTTGGTGGTCGAGCGCCGCCAGATTCTCGGCGCTCTGGGCATACACGGCTTGTTGGTAGTTGGCCAATTCGTGCAGGTTAATCTGCTGCGAGAGCGTCGCCACGTCCTCGAGTGCCATCGCAGTGCCCATGTGACCAAACGGGATGCCCAGGCGTTGTTGCCAATTACCACTGGAGTGGACTTGAGGGCGGTTCGCCACAAAGCGGTTGAGCGTGATATCCTCGATGCGCAGGAGATGCCACATGTTCCACGCCACCGAGTTCATCGTGGCAGTTGGTTGACGGCGCAACTGCTCCTCAGTGAGTTTGGTAAACAACGGCGCTAGGCTTTGTTCGTGCAACATCACGTGCCGCGCCACAATAAAGTCAAACATTGACGTATCCTCTACGACTACTTCTTCAACGGCCACAATTTGGGGCCACCACGCTCATATTGTTTGGGATAAAACGGCTCGTCGCCGAGGGCAATCGCCGCCTGTCGAGGCCAAGTCGGATTGTCGAGCATGGCACGCCCGAGGGCAATTAGGTCGGCTTGACCATCCTGGAGGATGCGCTCGGCCACATGTGGGTCGTTAATCATGCCCACCGTGCGGGTCACAATCCCGCTCTCTTGTTTGACGCGGGCCGCAAACGGCACCTGATAGCTCGGCGCCACCGGAATCTTGACGCCGGGCACGGCGCCACCACTCGACACGCACACAAAATCCAACCCGGCGTTTTTGAGCAATGTGGCCTGCGTCACCGCATCATCTGCCGTCAACCCCTGCTCGTGCCAATCAGTGCCGGTGATGCGAGCGCCGAGTGCCACATGATCGGGTACGGCGTGACGGACTGCCGAGGTTACTGCCAATGGGAATTGCATGCGCGCCACAAGGTCACCACCCCAGCGATCGGTGCGTTTGTTGCTGAGCGGCGAAATAAATGAATGCATCAAATACCCGTGCGCCATGTGTAACTCAATTGCATCAACACCAGCATCAACTGCACGCACGGCTGCATCTCGGAACGCATTGATAATCCGCTCCATGCCCGTATCATCCAGCTCCATTGGTGTCTGCCAGTTGGTGTCGAACGACAATGCGCTCGGTGCGACCGTTTGCCAACCACCATTCGCAGGCGACATCTGCGACCCACCATCCCACGGACGAGGCGATGAGGCTTTGCGCCCGGCATGCGCCAACTGCACGCCAAATGCGACATGCGGCGCAACCGATTTGGCCACTCGAATTACGTGCGCCATGGCGTGTTGGGCATCATCTGAGTACAACCCAGTACAGCCATGCGAGATCCGGCCGATGCGCTCAACCGCGGTTGCCTCAATCACCACCATACCAGGACCAGAACTTGCCATCGATGTGAGGTGCGCAATATGCCAATCTGACATCACGCCATCGTTGGCGGAGTACTGACACATCGGTGCCACCACCAAGCGATTTGCCACTGCGAGTGGCCCAATCTGCAACGGACTAAATAATTGTGATGCCATACTCATCTTCCCTGATATACAATAGAGGTGTACCCTTCGGTACGATTGATTATACATCTGCTCATTTGCATCTATCCGAGCACCCTACCTATGAACGACCGCGATTTGCGCTTTTTTGATACACACAGCCATCTCAACAGCACCCAGTTCGACGATGATCGGTCGCTCGTACTGGAGCGTATGAACGCGCACAGTGTCGCCAAGTTTTGTGAGATTGGCTACGATTTGCCGTCGTCCCACCGAGCTATCCAACTCGCCCACGACACGCCCAACTGCTGGGCAGTGGTCGGCGTCCAGCCCAACCACCCCGAGGCGGCAGACGATCCAACCTGGCTCAAACAGCTCAGTACGCTCGCCCAACAGCCACGTGTGGTGGCAATTGGCGAGATTGGCTTTGATCATTACCACAACAAAGCGTCGGTTACCGTACAAGAGGCGATATTCCGTGCCCAAATCCACCTCGCCCACACGCATGGGTTGCCGATTGTCATCCACACACGTGAGGCACACGCCGACACGTTGCGTGTGCTCCAAGAGATGCGCCATCCGTACGGCGTCATCATGCATTCATTTGCCGGTGATCGAGACTATGCCGAGGCGTGTTTAGCCCTCGGATGCATGTTGTCACTCAGCGGGCCTATTACCTTTCGCAATAATCATCAAATGCACGAGGTTATCCCACACATCCCGCTCGATCGCCTGTTAATCGAGACCGATAGCCCGTATCTCGCTCCACACCCACACCGTGGTAAACGCAACGAGCCGACCTATGTGCCGCTCGTCGCACAGCAGATTGCCACATTGAAGAACATACCAATCAACGACGTGGCCGCCCAACTCTGGCACAATGCCCACGTATGTTTCGGCTTGGAAGAGACCAATGACACGCCCGACTACACCTAGTATGCGCACTTGGTTGCAGCCAAAGCAGTATTTTGGCTGGGCGCATCTCGTCCTAATCATCATCCAAATCTGTGCGCAATGGGTCGTCTATGAGTCGATTCACCAAGCCGGGTGGAGCCCGTTTAGTACCGTGCTCATGAGCACTGCAATCAGCGCAGTTGTTTTGACGAGCATCGCCATCTGGTGGTTCAACAGCACGACACTCAGCGCCTACATCACGCTCTTTGTGATTGGTATGGCGCTCGTTGTGTGGCAACTTGAGAGCGCCGTCATCGCCTCGGTCAGTGCTGAGCTCGGGCCAGCATATGCGCCACAACTCTCCGGCTATGGCGACACCATGAGCGAAATCGCCTTGCACATCATTCGCTGGTGGCGACGCATCCTCGCCGGCGAGCCGGCCAACGACCCCATTTTGTATATTATGGTGCTTGCCCTCATTAGTTACGTCGTAGTCATGCTCAACACCTGGTTGATGTTCAGACAACAACAGCCATGGCTCAGCGTAGTTCTCTCGGCCATTCCCCTTTTTGTGAATTACACCTTTGCCGGTCAGCAAAAAAACGAAACGTCGTTGATTTTGTTTGTGGCCATGGCCATGCTCAGCATCCTGTTCCACCACATCACTATCGCTGATGCTATTTGGCGTGCCACGCGCGTTGATCGCCCTGTCACCGCACCACTCCAAACGCTGTGGCACGCCTTGTTAATCATTGTGCCAACAATTGTCATCGCCAACGCCATCCCATTACCCACGCCAAACGAGACTGCTCTGCGCATTTGGTCGGCGTTGCGATCGCCCGTGAGTACAGTGCGCAGTGGCTTTGATCAGGCATTCGGTAGCGGAGCCACCAACGTGGCTGGCGGATTCTCCAAAAACGGCATGCAAGTTGGCGGCGGGCGTAATCAGACCGAGCTCGAGGTATTGCGCTATCAGAGCACTGCTCCCGAATATCTACGTGCCATGGTGTTTGATCGCTACACGGGGCAGGGATGGATCCTCACCAACGAACGCAACAGCGAGCCATTGCCGATGGGTGCCACAATTGTCAATAGCAACAATGCGCGCCAAGTTGTGAACAGCACTATCACCCTCTCCCGCGATCGCAGTGACGACCTGTTGATGGCACTCGGAGATCCAATCGCATACAATCGCGATGCCATCGCCTACACGTTGCCTGACCTCGGCGTGGGTTCGACCGGTGTCCTCTATGTGACCAGCGACATGCCGTTGTTGGCAACCGGCACATACACCCAAACCTCGTATATCTCGCGCGCCTACGACACCGAATTGCGCACAGCTGGCACTGCCATGGCGACTATCCGTGGCTATTACTCCGTCCTACCCGAGACCGTGCCACCGCGCGTGGGCGAGTTGACTCGCCAAATCGTTGCCGATGCCAATGCGACGACTGACTACGACGCTGCCATGGCAATTCAGCAATATCTACGCACGTTCCGCTACGATGAACAACGCCCGCGTCCGCCCACATCGGGCGATTGGGTCGATTACTTTTTGTTTGAAAGCCAAATCGGTTATTGTGACGACTTTGCCACCGCCATGACCGTCATGCTCCGTACCCAAGGCATCCCCGCACGGTATGTGCAAGGGTATACCGGAGGCGATCGCGACCCAGCCCGTGGTGACTACGTGGTGCGCGAGTCGATGGCCCACAGCTGGGTCGAGGTCTTTTTTGATGGCTATGGCTGGCAACGCTTTGAGCCGACCCCAGCCGGGTATACTCGCGTCGTCGATCGCCGAGCTCCCGATGACACAAACGTAATCACACCAGCTCCTACAATGATCCGACCCGATGACCCACTCAACCAGAACGACCTCGACAACGATCTTGAGCGCTTCGAGCCCCCCATCGATGAGGCGACGAATGGCACGACGCCGACAACCATTGCGATTCCGTGGCCAAGCATCATTGTGCTTTTAATTGTTGCAGGGCTCATGTATGCCGGTTGGTTTGGCTGGAGGCGTACACCCATCACGCGCCGTGCCCGCTGGCTGTATCGCATCCTAATTATGCTCTATCAATCAGTAGGACTCGAGGTATCAGCCAGCACCACGCCGCTCGAGGTGGCCCAACTCACCACTGACAAGTTGCCTGCGATAGCCACGAGTGTCGATGCTTTTTGTCAGGCCTACAACCTGGCGTTCTATGCCAATCGGCCACCAATCACATGGCCGGCACTACCATGGCATTTGATTGCCTGGAATGTGATGCGCTGGCGCATCCGCCAACAGTGGGGGCGCTAACGCCATGCGCATGGTGCTGATTACGCCAACCGTACCCCATCGCGGGGGCATTGCCCAGTTCGGCACGCTGTTGGCGCTACAGCTGGGCCAATCGCATCAACTTATCACGTGGGGATTTAGCCGCCTCTACCCAGATTGGCTGTTCCCTGGATCGACGGCACCCGACCCAAGTCAGCACACACTCAGCCACACGGTCGATACCTGGCTTGACGGTCTCAATCCATTCAGTTGGTGGCGCGCATGGCGCACCTTACCTCACGTTGACCTGATTATCTGGCAGTGGTGGACACCGTTTTGGTTACCACTCATTTGGTTTATCACCTGGCAGGCGCGGCGCCGTGGCATCCCCACGCTGGCCATCTGCCACCAACTTATTGAGCCCGATGCAGCCACCTGGCAAGCACAGCTTGCCGTATGGGCCATGCGCCGCGCCAATGCCGTGCTCTTTCTAGGCAGTGCACCAGCTAACTGGCCGACACCCCACCGTACTATTCATCTACCATCACTGACCGGATTTATGGTTACCAGTCCCACCAAAGCAATTGCACGCCAACAACTCCACATCGCTGAAACCACCCCCGTCGTGTTGAATTTCGGCTTTGTCCGTGACTACAAAGGACTCGACACCGTCATCCACGCCATGGCTCGTAGTGCGATACCCTATCACCTTGTCATTGCCGGCGAGTGGTGGCCATTACGCACCGACATACGTCATCTGATTGACCAGTACACCCTCTCAGCCCGCATCCGCATCCACGACCACTACATCCCCAACGAGCAGGTGGCGACGTATTTTGCGGCTGCCGACCTGGTCGTCCTACCGTATCGCAGTGGCACCGTCAGTGGTGTAGCAGCGCTCGCGCACCAGTTTGGCGTACCTATCATGACGAGCGACATCCCATCGCTCGCCGGCTCCATACCACCCATTGCACGCCTACCAGCGGATGATGTGCAGGCGTGGCGTCAGGCCCTCGACCGATTCTTCCTGCAACCGTACACCGCCATCCCCCGCACAGTTGACGACGGCTGGTGCACATGCATACATGCCATCAACGTGCTGTCACATGAGATACACCCATGAAGATCGTCATGCTCAGCACCAGCGCCAGTCATCACCCCGGCCCGCGCGCACGCTGGCTCCCGCTTGCGTATGTCGCCCAGCAACACGGCGTCACTACCGAGATGCTCTGTACACACCCAGATTACGTCAATCTAATCACACCCCATCAATCCATTGAAGGGGTAGCAGTCACCCATGTTGCACAAATGCACGTCAATCGACATGGGCAACCGCTGACAGGCTGGGAGCTCATCGCAACCGCCTTGCGCACCAGTCTGCGGATGGCGCTCCATACGATTCGTGCCAAACCGCAGGTGATTGGTATCTGCAAAGCGCAACCAATCAACGGGCTTGCCGCTGTCTTGGCACATCGGCGTACCGGTGCCCAAATCATCCTCGATGTCGATGATTGTGAGCACGAGAGTCATCAGTTTGGTCGTGCCTGGCATAAGGCCCTCGTCGCCCGGGTTGAGCATATACTGCCCACCATCGCCCAAAGCACGAGTGTGGCTACGCAGTGGCAACTGACCCAACTCGCGCAGGCAGGGCATCACAATCTCGCCCACATCCCGAATGGTATCTCCCACATTCCCGTACTCCCTGAACAAGTAGCATCCCTTCCTGACCACTACATCGCCTATGTCGGCCGGATTGCATTCAACACACATGCCGTGGATGTGCTCATCGAGGCCATCGCCCAGACCCATACCACGATGCCACTCGTCATTGTCGGCAGTGGCCCCGATGTCGTCGCTCTACACCACCGCATCAGCCAGCATGGTGTTGCAGCACGCTGTATCTGGCTCGGGCAGGTCCCACCAACCGTTGCGCAAGCCATCATCGCTCATGCGCACGCCACAATTGACCCGGTTCGTGATACACCAGCCGCCGCTGCTCGCTACCCGCTCAAAATCATTGAAAGCCTTGCGCACGGCGTACCCGTGATTACTAGCCCCGTTGGCGATCGCGCCACCATGATTGGTCCGCACGGGCGGCTCGTCGCCGCTGGATCAGCACGTGCACTGGCCCACGCCATCGATGCCATCTGCGGTCAGCCACGCCTATCACGTGCCGCTGGAAAGGCGCAGGTCGCCCACCTGACTTGGGATCAGGTTGGGACACGCTGGCTAACGCATCATCGGCTCATACCGACCTTGCGAGGTTCGTCATGAACATCACCTGCATCATTGCGAGCCGCAACCCGGCATGCTGTCTGGCCCTCATCGCCCAATTGCGCCGATACGGCCACCCAGTCATCGTTGTGCACCCGGCAACAACTATCACACCATCTGATGTCATCAGCATCACGACGCCCACACTTGTCAGTCCCGCTCATGCGCGCAATCTTGGCGCTCACGCAAGTCAGACCGACCTGCTGTGTTTTTTGGATGACGACGTCCTCATGTTGGGTGACGTGCCACGCATTCTCGCGAGTGTCTTTGCGGCGCCCCACATCGTCGCTTGTGGCGCGGTCATTCATGACCACCCGAGCAACGATAGCTGGCAACGCGCCTTTCATCGGATAGCCATGGCACCGCAACACGCCACCAGCGCGCGGCGCATTCCACCCATCCTCGCCAGCATGGCGCTTGTCGTTCGGCGCACGACATTTGTGGCAGTCGATGGCTTTGATACGACATTCACACAACCGGCTGGCGAGGATGCCGACCTCAGCCTGCGTTTGCGTCGTCATGGGGTCATCATGACACTCCCCCAAGCGCAGGTCTGCCATCTGCTCCAACCAACAGGCTGGTGGGGCGTCACACAGCGCTGTTGGCGATACGGCAACAGTTGGCCACAGGTGCGCCGACACAACCCACACGCCACCGCCCGTATTCCATTGCCCGCACTCGTTGGTGCCATCCTGTTGGCCATCGGCGCCCCAGTCTTGGCGCTCTATGACATCGCCCAGACCCGACGTAGTGGTTATTGGGGGCGACGTTGGTGGTTACGTACCTGGTGGTACCTCGGCGTTGCATGGGGTTCGGTCCATGATTAGCATCGCACTTTGTACGCGCAATCGGCCACAGCATCTCACCACCTGGCTTGCCCACATGGCCGAGGTACATGACAGCGCCAAGCACCCGATACTCATCATCGACCAGTCGGATGTGGCACTCAACCACTCATGGCCACCCCACATCACTTATGTGCACACGCCGACCCGTGGGTTGTCACATGCCCGCAATCTCGCAGTCCAGCGCTGTACTACCCCGTACATCTTATTCACCGACGATGACTGTCGCCCAGCCCACGACTGGATTATCCACGCGCACGAGTGCATCTCTCGTGATCCTACTGTCGCCGTATGGTTTGGCCAAGCATGGCCCAGTGGCACCGCATACACGATTCACCACTACCACACCCACGCCGGGCAAATCACGTGGGCATCCCGACACGACGGTGCCACATGTCACGCCCTGCGCATCGACGACCAGCCGTTCCGCACTAGTCACCCGGTAGCCGTATTAGAGCGACTCGGCCACGGCAATCAGCTATTGATTCACTGCGACACACTGCGGCAGATTGGTGGCTTTACGTCATGGCTAGGGGCTGGTGCGTGGCTTCACTCCGGTGAGGATGTCGACATGACCATGCGCATGCTCGCACACGGCCACGTCTGCGCCTTTGCGCCCACCCTGCGCATCACCCACGACGCGTGGGTTATACCGGTCGAACATGCCCGTCTCGTGCAGCGCTACAACACCGGCATGCTCGCGCTACATCTTTTCCATGCGTGGCAGGGGAACCAGGTCGCCTACGACTATCTACGCTTTCGCACCAAAGAGGCCACCAACGCACAAAAAAAGCCCACCACCGGACCATCCGTCCCTCGTTGGCGCCACCTCGTAGCAATCCTACACGGCTTCATCGGCGGCATCGGGCTTATTCTCAGGCAGAGGGCATCATGAGCGCGCGCACATCGTGGTGGTCACACATCATCGCTGCCTTGAGTAGCACCATCGTCGGTCAAGCACTGGCTGCCGTAGCCCAAGTCATCATCATCCGTACGCTCGGCAGTAGCGGCTACGGCACCTACACGACCCTGTATGCCTGGTTAGCCATTGCCGGATCTGTGATTGGAGCCGGCTTCGACATCTGGTTGCTCGATCGTGGCAGTCGCCGTCCCGACAACCTGCGTCAGCA